>LUZZ01000448.1 GCA_001603845.1 Syntrophobacterales bacterium Delta_01
GTTTCGCAGAGCGCCGGGCTGGGCTACGGGTTTTTGAGCCGCGGCATCGAAGCGGGCCTCGGGTTCCGCTACCTGGTGACCACCGGCAACGAGTGCGACCTTACGGTGTCTGATTTCCTGGACTTCTGCATCGCCGACAGCGGGACGGAGATCATCATGCTCTTCCTGGAAGGGGTCCGGGACGAGGGCAAGTTCCTCGCGGCACTGCAAAAAGCAAAGGACGCCCAGAAGCCCATCGTGGTGCTCAAGGCCGGCCAAACCGACGCCGGCCGGCAGGCGGCCCTGTCGCACACCGGCGCCCTGGCCGGTTCCAACACGGTCTACGATACGCTGTTCCGCAAATACAACCTGATTCCCGCCGAAGATATCGAGCAGGGCATCGCCATCATCAACATTTTGAAAAAATATAAAACCGTGGGCCCCAAAACGGTCATCATCACCGCTTCGGGGGGCACGGGGACCGTGGCGGCCGACGCCCTTGCAACGGCCGGCCTGGAAGTGGCGAAGCTTTCCGACCGGACGGTGGCCAGCCTGAAAAAGATCCTGCCGCCTTTCGCTTCCATGGTGAACCCGGTGGATGTCACGGCCCAGATTTTTAACGACGAGGAGCTGTTCGACAAGACCATCGAGGTGCTGAACAAGGCGGATGAAATCGACACCCTGGCGCTGGTGATCGGGCCCACGGCCGGAAAGGTGGGGGCCAAGCTGGCTTCCCAGATGGTGGCCGTTCACGGGAAATCGAAGCCCATCGTGGTATCCTGGTCTTCCTGGGCTCATGAGGGCCACGCCATCTTGCGCAAGGCCGGCATTCCGTTCTTCTACTCCCCCGTCTACCTGTCCAATTGCCTGCAGAAGGCGGTGAGTTTCTGCCAGGCAAGGGACAACCGGGGCGGAACGGCCGTGTGCGAGGGACTGCCGGCCAGCAGAGAGCGGAACCTGAACTTCATTGCCGGCATGCAGGGCAAGAAGCTGACCGAGTACGACACGAAGCAGTTGCTGCAGGGCTGGGGCATCGGGGTCACGAAGGAATCCGTGGCCAAGGACCCGGCGGAAGCGGCAAAGGCGGCCGCCTCCATGGGCTTCCCGGTGGTCCTCAAGATCGTTTCGCCGGATATCTGGCACAAGACGGAAGCGGGCCTCGTGGTGCTCAACCTGGCGAGCGAAAAAGAGGTGTTCGAGGCCGCCGAACGCATCTTCGCCTCGGCCCGGAAAGCCTTCCCCACTGCGGACATCCAGGGGGTGCTGGTCGAGGAGATGGTCAGGGACGGCGTTGAGGTCATCCTGGGAATCGACAACCAGCAGCAGTTCGGGCCGATGCTGATGTTCGGCGCCGGCGGGATCCACGTCGAACTGTACAAGGACGTCGCCTTCGGAATGCTTCCCATATGCAGGAAGGGCCTCCTGGAGATGATCGACAGGACGAAGGTGTCCCGGCTGCTGAAGGGGTTCCGGGGCAGCGAGGAATGTGACATCGACGCCCTGGTGGACGCCATCGGCAAGCTGTCCGAAGAGGTGATGAGCGTCAGGGACCGGATTTCCACGCTGGATATCAACCCGCTGAAAGTGCTCCCCAAGGGCCGGGGCGTCAAAGTGGTGGACGCCATGTGTTCGTTTACCGGCAAGTAGCTTTTTAGCGGGAAAACGCAGGGGCCGGGGG
>LUZZ01000449.1 GCA_001603845.1 Syntrophobacterales bacterium Delta_01
CGCGCGCCCTGGTCCGCAACTGCCTGAACTGCCAGGCGTGCAAGAAGGTCTGCGCCGCCGGAATCGACCTGCCCGCCCTGATCAAGGAAGTGTACCGCACCGTTCTGCACGCGGAAGGCAAAAAACCGCCCCGGAACATCCTGCTGCGCAAGGTGCTCGCAAACCGCCGCCTGTTCCATTTCCTGCTTCGAAGCGGCGCCCGGGCGCAAAAACCGGCGACCGACGGCGCCTACCTGCGCCACCTGCCCCTTTTCTTTTCCGGCGAGCACGATTTCCGCAGGCTCCCGGTCCTTGCCAGGATCCCGCTCCGCGACATGTGGGACCGCATCAACCCGCGTATCGAAAACCCCCGGTACCGGGTGGCCCTGTTCGGCGGCTGCCTGGTCGATTTCGTCTACCCCGAACAGGCCAGGGCGCTGCTCGAACTCGGGAAACGGCACGGCGTCCAGTTCGAATACCCCATGGCCCAAACCTGCTGCGGGCTGCCCGCCCAGATGACGGCCGAAACGGAAACGGCCAGGGAGGTCGCCGTCCAGAACCTCGCGGCCCTGGACCCGGCGGACTACGACTACATCCTGACCCTGTGCGCCTCCTGCGGCTCGCACCTCAAGGAGAACGTCCCCAAGCTGCTGGCCGGCGAACCCGGCCTGGAAGTGAAGGCCCGGCAGATGAGCGAAAAGGTGATCGACTTCAGCTCGTTCATGGTGAACGTGCTGGGCGTCGGGCCGGAAGACTTCGACCCCGGCGCGGCGAAGATCGCCTACCATGCCCCGTGCCATCTCTGCCGCGGGATGGGCGTGACCCAAGAGCCCCGGGAGCTTCTCAAAACGGCCGGGTTCGAGTACGTGCCCGCAAAAGACGAAGAGGTGTGCTGCGGTTTCGGCGGATCCTACTCCCTGGATTTTCCGGAAATATCCGCCGAGCTGCTGAAAAGGAAGCTGGACGCCGTGGAGGCCACGGGGGCCGAATGCCTGGTGACCGACTGTCCGGGCTGCGTGCTCCAGCTCCGCGGGGGAGCGGCAAAACGGAAGGGATCGAAGCTCAAGGTGCGGCACATCGCGGAGCTGCTTGCGGACAGGGCGAAGTGAGCGGCAGGGATTCTTATTCCGGCCGCACAATCGCCCGCGGGCGGTGCGGCGATTATCTATGTATTTGATCACATTACATATTAAAACCGATAAAACCCTGTAGGGTGGGCACGGCTTCATCGTGCCCACCATCCGCGGAAAAACGGAAAAGCGGTGGGCACAAAAAAACCGTGCCCACCCTACAGATAATATCTTATATATTCGATAATATTACATAAATTTAGGACCAAGTACTGCGTTCAGGAAACCCTCACCC
>LUZZ01000450.1 GCA_001603845.1 Syntrophobacterales bacterium Delta_01
GTGTTGTATTTCCGGACACTTACGCCCCCCATCCCCTCCCCAATACGGTGGGCACCATAAGGCTGTGCCCCCGTCGCCACATCGTCTCTTTACGGATAAGTTATTGGAAAGCTAGGAATTTTGTGGAGTTAGCGGGCGAAAATGGCAGGAAGTTTTGCGCCGGATATGCCCGTGTGCGGATGCACCCGCGGTACTTCTTCAGCATCGCTTCGGGTTCGCCGCCGCTGTCCTCACCGGTCCCGGCCGGATTACTGCGGCTGGAGTTCTCCGGCCTCCCCTCCCTCCTGGCCGTTCGCCGCCTCGTTTCCCTGGTTCGGAGGAACCGCCATCCCCTGGCTTTGGAGGTATTCCTGTTGCATCTGGCGTTGCAGGCGCTGCTGCATCATGATCTGCTGCTGGAGCAGGGCGGGATCGGTCGTCGCCTGCTCACCGGGGTTCGGAAAGGACTGGGGCGGCCCCTGGCTGGGCTGCATGCCCGGTACGTTGCCCGGAGGGGGAGGAGGTGCACTCCGCTCCGGCTGGACCGCGGTAACGGGAGGCACGACCTTTCCTTCCGAAAAGAGATCGATCGTATAGACCTGGCCGTCTCTTTCGAGCGATATGCTCTTGACATCGATCTTGGCTACCCTGAAATCGCTCACCTGCTGGTTTTCCCTCACGGTCACGAAGGGGGAGGGAGACTTGTTCTTGCCGTGGGCATCATTCACCCGCAAGTGTCCCTTGAGGCGGACCAGGGCCTTTTTGACATTGCCCGTGATGATCACTCCGTCCAGTTGGATGTTTTTTATATCCATGCCCGCCTTGCCGGGCTGGGAATGGGGGGTGGCATCTTCCGGAGAGGGCGGTTTGCGGTCCTGCGCGAACAGGTTCTTGTCCACCATGAGCGGAGAAGCGCTGCAGGCCGGGCCGACCCACAACACCCAGGCCAGAACCAGTATCGATAGAATCGCTCGCTTTGAGGTCATTTTTTATTCTCAGTTCAGTAAGTTAGATGCGACCGGCACGGACGGGAACCGCCATTGCCCCGGTATTATGCCATGAACCCCGGATTTAAGCCATCCTGTCGCAATTATATTCGACATTTTTTCTCTACGGCTTTCCCGAACCGAAATCCTCGCCTTTTCACTATCCCCGTCCCGGCAGGCGATTTCTCAGGCGATTTCTTTTGAACGTCCATAGAACAGCTAATGACTCCCGCGGCGTTTCTCAATCGCCGGGTTGAGTTTTCAAACCGGTTCCGCCGCGGCCGCAGACCTGCGGCCGATCCATTCCCGGTCGAAGAATTCTTTTTCCAGTCCGATTATCATCGGCTATAATTGATCGGATTCTCGGTTTTCCGGCGGCGTCCGGCATCCGGGCGCCGATTTACCGGAACCGTTTCGCGGCCGGCGTTTTTACTCCAAACAGGATTTGTTCATGGACCTTGGCATTTGTCTTTTCATCGGCGTCATCGTTTTCTGGGTCGTCCTGAACCGGTGGATTCTGCCCAAAATGGGAATCGACACCTGAATGTCTCAATCCTGCGGAATAGGTAATTCCCGGCAAAAGAAAAAAACGCGCAGCTAACTTCTCCGCCTGTTTCCACCCGGCCTCTGCTCCCTGAAACGGCCCTAAGCCGGCGCGGCATAGTTGCGCCCGTGCTCCGCCGCTCCCTTTTTCGCCCCCCGGAACAGCCGGATTGACAGCATCCCGGCTTTCCGATAGCATCTCCGATGTTACAATACCCCCCGAAATTCGCGGATTTTCACAGGCAGCAACGGTTGCAATGCAATATTTACCGGGAGAACGTTGATGATCATCGGGCTCGACGTCGGGGGAACACACACGGATGCGGTGCTGATCGGAGAAGGGTCGATCCTGCGCCAGGCCAAGGTGCCGACCCGGCATTCCGACCTTTTCGAATGCGTGTGGGCGGGGCTGGAACAGGTCACGGCGGACATCGATCCGCAAAAGATCCGGCGCGTCGTACTGAGTACCACCCTGGCCACCAACGCCATTGCCGAAGGCAAGCTGGCTCCGGCCGCAATGATCGTATCCGCCGGCCCCGGCATGGATCCGGCCGGTTTTCGCACCGGCCCGTACTACTACACCGTTTCCGGTTCGATAGACCACCGCGGGCGCGAAGTCCAGCCGATAGACCGTTCCCAGATCGAGAAAATCGCCTCACGGCTCATCGCGGACGGCATTCGCCACGTGGGAGTGGTTTCCAAGTTTTCGGTCCGCAACCCCCGGCACGAACTCGGGATAGCCGAAATTCTGGGCAATTCGTTTGAAACCGTCATCCTGGGCCACCAGCTTTCGGGAAACCTGAACTTCCCGCGCCGAATCGCCACTACGTTTCTGAACGCGGCGGTCTGTCCCGTCTACAGGCGATTTTTCGAAGCCGTGCGGGCCTCCATGGAAAAGAAGGGCCTGAAAGTGCCCATCTTCGTCCTGAAGGCCGACGGAGGCACGATGAGCCTCGACGTCTCCATCGCCGCCCCCGGCCAGACGATCCTTTCCGGCCCGGCGGCAAGCGTCATCGGCTCCCTGCCCTTTGCTTCCCGGAACGCCGACATGCTGGTGCTCGACATCGGCGGCACGACCACCGACATGGCGGTGCTGGTGCAGGGGGTGCCCCTGCTGGAGCCTCTCGGCGCAAGGATCGGCGGTGTCAGGACCCTGATTCGGGCGCTCAATACCACCTCCATCCCGCTGGGCGGCGACAGCACGGTGAAGCTGGCCGACGGTGCGATAAAGATAGGACCCGAGCGCCAGGGTCCGGCCATGGCCTACGGCGGCCCGGTCCCCACCTGCACCGATGCCCTTTTCGTCCTGGGAGAGGTTGCCGAGGGCGGTTCGGTGGAATCATCCCAACGCGGGCTTCAGCCGCTGGCCGACGGGCTGGGCATTCCGCTGGAAGAGGCGGCGAAGCGCATCCTGGATCTCGCCTGCCGCAACATACTGGCCGCCGCCCGCGAGATGATCGACAGGATCAACGCCAAGCCGGTCTACACGATAAGGGAAATCCTTTCGGACTATAAAGTCGAACCGCGCGAGATCCTGGTGCTGGGCGGTCCCGCCGGCCATTTTGCGCCCCGCCTGGCCGGCATATCGGGCCTGGGGAGCCGGGCGGCCCCCAATTTCCGGGTAGCCAACGCCATCGGCGCCGCGCTTGCCCGAACCACCTGCGAGGTGTCGCTTTTCGTGGATACCGAAAGGGCGATTGCCGCGGCGCCCAGAGAAAATTTCCAGCAGGAAGTGCGAAGCGCTTTCGGCAGGGACCGCGCCCTGGAACTGGCCTACGACCTGCTGCGCAAAAAATGTCTCAAATTCGGGGCCATCGACCCGGAAATCGAGATGGAGATCGTCGAGGACATGCAGTTCAACGTGATCCGGGGGGGACGCCGTACGGGCCAAATCATACGGATAAAAGTCCAGGCGAAACCGGGCCTCATTCCCGGCTACCGCGACATTTTCGGAAATTCCATCGTGAGGTGATCCGAATGCTTTCCGCCACGACCCGAATGGGCCTCGTATTCTTTCCCGCTTTCGACTGGGCGATCAGCGAGAACCATCCCGAACGCGAAGAACGCCTCCTCTACACCCAGGACCAGGTGTTCGAAGAAGGCCTGCTGGACGTGGACGGCATCGTGGAGTTCAAGCCCGACCTGGCAACGGTTGCCGACATTCAGCGGGTGCATTTTTGCGTTCCGGACGAATTGAGCGTGATCACCGAATCGCACCTCATAAGCGCGGGCGGCGCCAAGACCATCGGTACCCAGGTGCTTGAAAAAAACGTGGAACGGGGCTTCGCCCTGGTGCGCCCCCCCGGCCACCATGCCATGCGGGTGGTGCACGGAGCGCGGGGGTTTTGCAATATCAACATCGAAGCCATGATGATCGAGTACCTGCGCGCGCAGTACGGGGTGGACCGCGTCGCCATCGTGGACACCGACTGCCATCACGGGGACGGAACGCAGGACATTTACTGGCACGACCCGGACACCCTGTTCATCTCGCTTCACCAGGACGGCCGCACCCTGTATCCGGGTTCCGGCTTCCATTTCGAACTGGGGGGCCCCACGGCGGCCGGCACCACCATCAACCTGCCCCTGCCGCCCAGGACGTCGGAGGAAGGCTTCCTGTACGTGCTCGAAAACGCCGTCCTGCCCATGCTCGAAGATTTCAAGCCCGACCTGGTGGTAAACTCCGCGGGGCAGGACAACCATTATTCCGACCCGATCACCAACATGTGTTTTTCCGCCCAGGGCTACGCCGAACTCACATCGCGCCTGAAGCCCGACATTGCGGTGCTCGAAGGAGGGTACTCCATCGAAGGCGCCCTGCCCTACGTCAACGTGGGCATCATCATGGCCATGGCCGGGCTGGACTACGGGGCGGTTCGCGAACCGGACTACCGGCCCGAAGAGATTCGCCAGTCCGGGGAAGTCTCCCGCCACATCGAACTGGTGGTGGAAGAAGCCTTGAAGGTCTGGAAAAAGGGCCCCGCGCTGCGGGCGAAAAACCGCACGGGAGAAACGGTGGAACGGGACCGCAGGATTTTCTACGACACCGACTGGATCCACGAATCCCAGCAGGAAAAACTGCGCCTCTGCCCGGACTGTCCGGGAGTGCTGACTATCGATTCGTCCACGGACAGCGGCATGCGCATTTACGCCGTCCATATTCCGCGAAAGGCATGTTCCGCTTGCCGGGAGATCGGTTATAAATGTTATGACTCCGTCAACCGGAAGCGATATGACTTCGCTTTTTTACAGGATCGCCCGGCCGATCTATATTTTTCGAAAAGGTAGCCGCGGTTGAGTATGAAGCCCGTTCTCATTAAAAATTTCTCCGCGCCGGAACTCGAATCCTGGGTGCAGGGCCTGGGCGAGCGCCCTTTCCGCGCCCGCCAGATCTACAGGAACCTCTACGTGCGCAATGTTTCCTCGTGGGGGGAATGCACCGACCTGAGCCGCAGTTTCCGAAACCAGCTTGAATACGGGTCGATTCTCGACGCCCTGGCCATCGCACGGGTGGACGAGGCGGGCGACGGCACCCGGAAGTATCTTTTTCGCCTGAATGACGGGAATCACATCGAATCGGTGCTCATTCCCGACCCTCCGCGATACACGATCTGCATATCGAGCCAGGCGGGATGCGCTCTCGGCTGCCGGTTTTGCCTCACGGGAGGCCTGGGGTTCAAGAGAAACCTGGATACCGCCGAAATCGTGGACCAGGTCTGCCAGGTCCAGCGCGACGCCGGCCCGCACCGCATCACGAACCTGGTGTTCATGGGAATGGGCGAACCCCTGGCGAACTACGACGCGGTGCTCCGGGCCATCCGGATCATCACCGACCCCAACGGCCTGGCGTTTTCACACCGGCGGGTGACCCTGTCCACGGTGGGCATCATCCCCAACCTTCGCCGACTGGGGGCCGAAAGCCCGGTAAACCTGGCCATCAGCCTGCACGCCCCCGACGACACGCTGAGGCGTGAACTGATGCCGGTGAGCAGCGCCTATCCGCTCCCGGAACTCATGCACGCGTGCCGCGAGTATCCTCTTCCGCCGCGCAAGCGCATCACATTCGAGTATATTCTGCTGGACGGCGTCAACGACGACAAACGCCAGGCGCGGGAACTGGTCCGGCTCCTTCACGGCGTTCGCGCCAAGGTCAACCTGATACCGTTCAACGCCCATGCCGGCTCCGAATTCCGGACGCCTTCGGAAGAAAAAGTACTGGCATTTCAAGAAGTATTGCAGAAGGCGCAGCTTACTGCCATAATCCGCAAAAGTCGCGGAGACGACATCAGCGCGGCCTGCGGACAGCTCGCCGCAATCGCAAACAACGCACCCTGCACCGCAAGCTTACGGGATGATTGACATTGGACCCTGATTTTACTAAACAGAACGGTCTTCTTCCGGCTATTGTACAGAACGCGGCGGACGGCACGGTCCTCATGCTGGCGTATATGAACCAACCGGCCTGGGAAAAGACGATCGAGACCGGAAAGGCTCACTACTGGAGCCGTTCCAGGCAAAAACTCTGGATGAAGGGCGAAGAATCCGGCAACGTCCAGATTGTTCGCGACATTTTTATCGACTGCGACTCGGATACCATCCTGCTCAAGGTGGAGCAGGTGGGGGGCGCGGCCTGCCACACCGGCTACGAGAGCTGCTTTTACCGCAGGTACGAGGGCGGAGGTTTCGTGGTCGAGGGTGAGCGCATTTTCGATCCCAAGGAGGTTTACAAAAAGTGAAGCAGCTCGTTCTGGGCATCCCCAAGGGAAGCCTTCAGGAATCCACTATAAGACTCTTCAAACAGTCCGGGTGGCGCATTTCCCTCTCGGACAGGAATTACTTTCCGGAAATCAACGACCCGTGCATCAG
>LUZZ01000451.1 GCA_001603845.1 Syntrophobacterales bacterium Delta_01
CCAGTGCGGAACGTGCGGCGGAAGCTGCCCGATGTCGGAGGACATGGAAATCCTGCCCCGCAGAATCATGCGCATGGCGCAGTTGGGGATGGAGGAGAGCATACTGGATTCCGGGGCGGGTTGGACCTGCGCGTCCTGCCACACCTGTACCGCAAACTGCCCGAGGGGAATCGACCTGGCCAGGGTGATGGAGGCCGTGCGGCTTTTGACCCTGAGGAAAAACATCAACATGATCGAGCCTTCCAAGCTGCCTCCGGAAACGGTGCGGGATCTGCCGCAGGTAGCTCTGGTCAGTTGCTTCAGAAAAATGACTAGCTAGAGGAGAATCATGAAAGTCAGCTACTACCCCGGATGTACCCTGAAAACCAAGGCGAAGAATCTGGAAGAGGCGGCGGTGGCGTCCATGGCGGCCCTGGGAGTGGACTTCCAGGAAATGCAGAGGTGGAACTGCTGCGGCGCGGTGCACTCCCTGGCCGACGATGACCTCATCCACCACGTTGCCCCCGTACGCGATCTGATAAGGGCGATGGAGCAGGGAAGCGACACCGTGGTGACCCTTTGCTCGATGTGCTACAACACGCTCGCCCGAGCCAACCTGCTGATGCAAAACGACGAGGTGAAAAGAAAGACCATCAACGACTTCATGGACGAGGAACCGAACTACAGCGGTGAAGTCAAGGTGGCTCATTTCCTGACCTTCCTCCGGGACGCGGTGGGCTGGGATGCCCTGCGGGCGAAGATCAAGACGCCGCTTGAGGGGATGAAGATCGCCTCCTACTACGGCTGTACCCTGGTGCGGCCCAAGGACGTCGCAATCGAACCCATCGGCGGCCGGGTGATGGAAGAGTTCGTCGAAGCTCTCGGCGCCACTCCGGTGGATTTCGCCGCCAACACGGTGTGCTGCGGTTCCTACCAGGTGCTGGCACACCCGGATGCGGTCACCAATGTGGTGGGACGGATCATCGAAAGCGCTTCCGCGGCGGGCGCCGATGCGCTTATCCTGAGCTGTCCGCTCTGCGAATATAACCTTGCCAAAAAACAGGACGAGCTGGTCCAAAGCCAGCGGCTCGGCCGCAAGATGCCGGTGTTTTATTTCACCCAGCTTCTGGCTCTCGCACTGGGGCTCGGCCCTGAATCGTACAGGCTCGACCTGAACGATGCCGCATCGCTAGACTTTCTGAAAGCGAAAAATTTTCCGGTCGAATCGTCCACCGTTCCGGCGTAGGCGCGGTTCCCCGATCATTTTCAATTATTTCATGCTATTCCGGCAGGCCGGAAACGCCTGCCCCACAACAGGAGACACGAGATGTCAGCACCCGCAAGACAGGTTGCAACCGGAGACAGGGCCATTCTTCCCGAGGGGGCGAAAACCATACCCATCTTTGTCATGGGTAAGCGCTACGAAGTCCCCGAAACGCTCACCATTATGAAGGCGATGGAGTACGCGGGTTTCAAGTTCCTGCGAGGCGCCGGATGCCGCGGCGGGATCTGCGGCGCGTGCCCCACGGTGTACCGCAAGGAAGGCGACTACAAGCTCCACTTCGGCCTTGCCTGCCAGACGGTGGTCGAGCCCAATATGTACCTGGCCCAGATTCCCTTCTATCCTGCAAACCGCGCCGTCTACGACATCGAAAAGATCGAGCCGGTGGCCGAAGCCGTTCACGCGCTTTATCCCGAACTTTTCCGCTGCGTGGCCTGTAACAACTGCACCAAGGCGTGTCCCATGAACGTGCAGGTCCTGGACTACATCTCCGCCATAAAGCAGGGCGACATCGCCAAGGCCGCCCGGCTGTCCTTCGACTGTATCCAGTGCGGAATGTGCGCCAGCCGCTGCATGGGCGAACTGCCCCAGTACCACATCGCGCAGCTCGTTCGCCGGCTCTACGGCAAGTACATCCAGCCGAAGGCCGAACACCTCAAGAAGCGCGTGGCGGAGATCGAATCCGGCAAGTACGGTTTGATGCTCGAAGATCTCCAGAAGATGGACAAGGCGGAACTCGAAAAAATCTACAAAGAGCGCGAGCGCGAGCCCGACATGGCGCCCCTCGGCACCTGGATGCCCAAGGACACCAGCAAACTGTAGGATTTTCCGTTCGGGCCGGGCGGGGTCCTTTCCAGCCCGGCGGCACGGTGAAGACATTCGATAAGAATCCCATATAGGCAAGTCCCGAGGAGACACAGATGGGTTACACACCTGAGATGAAGGAACTGATAAAGAAAGTTGAGGCGACCAGGCCGGAGCGGGTCGCAAGGGCCAAACGGGGTGAAAATTTTCCCGCGTTGACGCTGG
>LUZZ01000452.1 GCA_001603845.1 Syntrophobacterales bacterium Delta_01
GGGTGCTGCTTTCGATGAAATACTTCCTGGACGCGCTTGACATGGAGCTGTGGAAGAGCCTCCTTTTCCGGGGGCTGGAAGGGCCGGAGGAACTGGAAAAACATCCCGAATACCTGGAAGAGGCCCGCCGGACGGGCGCAGAACTTGGGGCGCTGGTGACGGATCGGTTATAATTAAAATTTGAGTGTGATCGGGATAACGGAGGGAAGTGGTGTGGGGTGGGCACGGTTTTTTTGTGCCCACCCCACACCCCGGTAACCGGAGTGCTTGCGGATTCGGGCAACAGGCTGAAAAACCGTGCCCGTTTTCCAACGGGTTCCTGGAGAAGAAACAAGGGGAAGACCGGCAAGGTGAGAGGAAGTTTCGGGAAAGTTCGCTCGGGCTCGAATGTCGAAAGCCCGGAAGTCGAAAGCTCCTGGCGTTCGGTGAGCCTGGTGGCGCCCATTTTCAGGCGGCATTTCCTGCGCCTTTCGGTCGGGTTCCTGGCCCTGATCGTGGTCGACCTGCTCCAGTTGATCACCCCCCGGATCGTCAAGTGGGCCGTGGACTCCATCCAGCAGGGTTCGGCCACCGCCGGCCGGCTCGCCCGCTACGGCCTCTACATTGTCGTCATCGCGCTGGCCATCGCCGTGTTCCGCTACGTCTGGCGCCAGCTCATCCTGGGCTTTTCCAGGCTCCTGGAAAACGAGCTGAGGAACCGGATGTTTTCGCACCTCCTGTTCCTGGACCGGGGCTTTTTCCAGAAAACGACAGCCGGCGAGGTCATGGCGCTGGCCACCAACGATCTTTCCGCGGTCCAACTCGCCAGCGGGATGGGCGTGGTGGCCCTGGTGGACGCCTCGTTCATGGGGCTGGCGGCGTTCGGCTTCATGCTCTACATCCATCCGCTTCTGACGGTTATCGCGGTTGCCCCCATGCCGATCCTGGCGATCCTCACACGGGTGCTTTCCTCCCGCCTGCACAAGCGGTTCAAGAAGGTGCAGGAGCAGTTTTCGACGCTCACCGAGTTCGTGCGCTCCACCCTTTCCTCCATACGGCTGGTCAAGGCCTACAACCAGGAAGACCTCCAGGCGGCCCGGTTTGCGGAAATGGGCGAAACCTACGTTCAAAGCAACCTGCGGCTGGCTTTCGTCTACGGGACGCTTTTCCCCATCTCGGGGTTCATCGCAAACGCCAGCATGCTGCTGGTCGTGATATTCGGGGGCAGGCTGACGATTACCGGGGCGATCACCGCCGGGGATTTCGTGGCTTTCATCAGCTACCTGTTCATCATGACGTGGCCGATGATGGCCATGGGCTGGGTGGCGGACCTTTTCCAAAGGGGCCTGACTTCGCTTTCCCGGATCGATGCGCTGTTCCGGCGCCGGCCCGAACTGGCCGAACGGCCCGGAGCGCTTTCCCGCGATATCGTCCAGGGTGAGATCCGGCTGGAAAACCTCACCTTCGCCTACCCCGGCCAGGTGGAGCCCAGCCTCAAGTCCATAAAGCTGCGCATTCCGGGCGGGACGTTCGTCGGGGTGGTGGGCCGCACCGGGGCGGGTAAGACGACGCTCTGCAACCTGGTGGCGCGGCTCTACCCGGTGGAGGACCGGACGCTCCTGTTCGACGGCTTCGACGTCAACGGCCTGACCCTCAACTCGATCCGGAGCGCCATTGCCTACGTGCCGCAGGACGTGGTGCTCTTTTCGGACACCATCGCCTTCAATATCACCCTCGGAAAGCCGGACGCCGCGCACGAGGAGATCGAACGGGTCGCCCGGGCGGCGGCCATTCACGACGAAATCCTTGCCATGCCGGAAGGCTATGAAACCAGGATCGGCGAGAAGGGAATAAAGCTCTCCGGCGGCCAGAGACAGCGGATCGCCATTGCACGCGCCCTGATGCTCGACCGGCCGGTCATCATCATCGACGATGCACTCTCGGCGGTGGACATGGAAACCGAGCACGCCATCATCAATTCGATTGCCTCCTATCTCAAGGGGCGGACCTGCATTGTGGTGTCGCACAGGGTGGCCCCCCTGGCCGATGCGGACGAGATCCTGGTCATGGAAAACGGGCGAATCGTGGACCGGGGGACGCACGGGGAACTGATCGGGCGAAGCGCATTTTACGAAACGATCTACAGGCACCAAACCAGCCTGGCGCCTGCTTGATTAAAAAACGCGGGGAGCCGCGTGCCCTCCACCCCCACGCCGCTGCGCGCTCTTCTTTTTGCGGGGGGGGGCGGGGACAAGATGCTGCTGGCGAAAAGGATACCAGGGTGGGCCGATAGCGGAATGAACGAAAATCCCCCCCACTAAGGGAGGGGGGTGGTCCGTACTTTTCGGCGGCTTCCTACTGAAATCTTGGTTTTGGGCAACAGCCCCGGAATCATTTCCCCGCGTTTTTGTGTTTTTTTGTAAAAAGGGATAATCGGTGGATTTCGACCAGGAATCGTTTGAAAAAGACAGCGTGCGCTATCTCGGCGACCTGAAACTGTGGGGGCGCCTGCTCAAGTTCATGGCCCCCCAGTGGAAGCGGATACTCGTCGCCGTGGGGCTGGCCTTCGTGATAACGGCGGCAAGCCTCACCTGGCCGCGGCTGGTCCAGGTGGCCATGGACGGCTACATCCTGAACCGGAATCTTCCCCTCGATGCCAGGACGCGGGGGCTGTCGGCCATCGCCGCCCTGTTTTTGGGGGTGATCCTGGTGGGATTTGTCGCAAACTTTCTGCAGGTGATCGCCCTGGAGTGGACCGGCCAGAGGATCATGCACGCGCTGCGACAGCGCCTGTTTACCCACGTCGTGCGCCTCGACCTTTCCTTTTTCGGCGCCCACCGGGTGGGAAGGCTCGTGACGCGCCACACCAACGACATCCAGAACATGTACGAAATGTTCACCTCGGTCATCATCACCCTGTTCAACGAGGGGGTGAAGCTGGTGGGCATCCTGGTCGTCCTGTTCTGGATGAACTGGCGGCTGTCGCTGCTGCTGGCCGTCACC
>LUZZ01000068.1 GCA_001603845.1 Syntrophobacterales bacterium Delta_01
TACTTGTACTGGCTCTCCTCGAAGCCGAGCTTGGTCATGTCGAGCTGAAGGCCGGACTTGTCGAGGAGCCGCAGGACTACTTTTTCGCCGAACAGGGTGGGCAGGATCGAGACGCGAAAATCCATTTCGCGCCCCTTCGCCTTGAGCTTGATGCGCCCGTCCTGGGGAAGCCGCCGCTCGGCGATGTCCAGCCGGCTCATGATCTTGATGCGCGAGATGATGGCGTTTTTGAGCTGGAGAGGAGGACGCATCATCTCATAGAGCACGCCGTCGATGCGGAAGCGCACCCGCAGCATCTTCTCGTAGGGCTCCACGTGGATGTCGCTCGCCTGCTTGCGTATGGCGTCCATGAGGATGAGGTTCACCAGCTTGACCACCGGGGCCTGCTCGGCCGCATCCTCCAGAAAGGAGAGGTCCATTTCCTCGTTGGACTGCACCAGGTCGAGTTCGACTTCCTCCTTGAGCAGTCCGAGGACGTCGTTGAGTGAATCCTCCCCGATGGCGTAGTGGTTGGCGAGGACCTTTTTTATGACGTTATCGGAGGCGACATGCACCTGGATATTCTTGCGCGTGAGAAAGCGCATGTCGTCGATGACGAAAAGATTTCCGGGATCGGCCATGGCGACGTTGAGCGTATTGCCCATCACTCCGAAGGGCACCGCCTGGTACTTGTTGGCGATGTCGAGGGGGATCATGCTGATGATTTCTTTGGGGATCAGCAGCTTGGAGAGATTTACCTGGGGTACCTGGAATTGCCGGGCGATGAACTCCACCAGGACGTCTTCGGTGACGAATCCCAGTTTCACGAGGGCGGCACCGATCCGCTCCCCGGACTGGTGTTGTTCTTCGAGGGCGCGATTGAGCTGCTCTTGGGTGACCAGGCCTTCCTGGATGAGGAGTTCCCCGATTTTCCTATTTCCCACGGAATAAAACCTTTCCGGAAACGATCACGCGGCGGGTTGTTCGGAAATCCGTCCGGCGCCCATACTCTACCACTGATTCCGATACCATTGTAGTTAATCGGAAAGAAGTATTCCAAGGATTAAAAAAAGTGGCGCACAACCGGCGGAACGTACCCCCTGAAAAAAGAAGGGGGGTAGCTGAAAAACTGGGAAAAAGTGCTTGACAGTCGCTATTTTCCGGATATCATTCGCAGGTTTTCTCTGCGTCGTGGAGAATTAATCTTATTTACAGAACTGGAGGTGGTCGCCATGGTTTGTACAACGGTGAAGGCGGGAGCGGAATGCGCCTTCATGACGAAAGCGGGTTGTGGATACAACGGAGGTTCCTGCCATCCCATCGTGGAACAGTGCGAGGGCTGCCAGCGGGCCATTGAAGTGTCCAGCGGGAAGTATTGCAGCAGCTACCCTAATCCTGCCATCAAATGGAAAACCAGCGCCTGCAATTTCGCCACTCACATGAAAGTCGAAACCAAAAACGAACAAAAGATAAACCCTCTGAAAGCTTCCAAGAGGAACAACAAGAAGAAATAGCTGGTTTGCTGGTTTGTGAGAGCGGCCTCATTCCCGGCGGATACAGGTCCGCTCTCACCAAAACCGGGTACCGGATGCGCGATGCGGATTCCGCCCGCCCGATGCCCGATGAGTGTTCCCGACGTGTGATGCCCGGTCTTGAAGAGGTTCTCCCTTCGAGATTTTAGATCCGCCTTCAAATCGTTTCCCCTTCAAAAATATCCCGGATGCAAATACCGCGGCGAGTCGCCGGTCAGGTGCAGTCTTGCCAGGGCCGGCTCCCCTCAAAGATCCCGGACCATTCCCGCCATCAATGAACCGCGCGCCCGGGACCAAGCCCCCGGTTCGCCTGTCCGGCCTCCAATCACCCGGTATCCGGCATCTTCCATCGAACGGCGTTCTCTGTTTTCATTTGACTTCTGTTGCTGCAATCCGTTATGGAACTAAGGTTTTTCCGAGGGTTTGCATGGATTGGAGCGGGTAAGGACGATCCGGACCCGCTTCCTGCAATTTTTGCATAAGAAAGGGCCTTTGTGGAACAGACGTTGATCCTTAACGGAGCTCAGGCTGCGGCGGCGGCGGCCAAGTTGTGCCGCGTGCAGGTGGTGGCGGCATATCCCATCACCCCGCAGTCCAAGATACCGGAAACCCTTTCCGATTACGTGGAGAAGGGGGAGTTGAAGGCGGAGTTCGTTCGCGTGGAAAGCGAACACTCGGCCATGGGGGTGTGCATCGCGGCTTCCATCGTGGGGGCGAGGGCGTTTACGGCCACCGCCGCCAACGGGCTGGCCTACATGCACGAGCAGCTTCACTGGGCCGCCGGTGCGCGTGTTCCGGTGGTCATGCCGGTAACCAACCGCGGCATCGGCGCCCCCTGGACCATTCTGAACGACACTCAGGACACGATGTCCCAGCGCGACACGGGCTGGATGCAGTTGTACTGCATGAACAACCAGGAAGTGCTGGACATGGTGATGGTGGCCTTCAGGGCCGCCGAACAGTTGATGGTTCCCTGCATGGTGTGCTTCGACGGGTTCCGGCTTTCCCATACCCTGATGCCCGTGAGCGTCCCGGAGCAGGAAAAGGTGGATTCCTACCTCCCGCCTTACGTTCCGCTCCAGCGAATCGACCATGAGAAGCCCGCAAACATCAATCCCGTGGTGATGGGCGAACCGCTGCCCGATCCCGACGGGGTGCTCTGTCCGGGCTACATCGGCTTCCGGAGGCGCCTGCAGCAGACTCTGGAAGGCGCGCTGCCGGTGATAGCCGAAGCGGGTGCGGAATTCGGAAAGATTTTCGGCCGTTCCTACGCCGATGCCGTTTATCGGTACCGGTGCGAGGACGCCGATTTCGTGTTCGTAAGCCTGGGAGCCCTCGCCACCGAGGCAAGCGAAGTCGCCGACGTTCTCCGGGAGCAGGGCGTGAAGGCCGGTGTGCTGGGGCTGCGGGTTTTCCGGCCTTTTCCGGCGGATGCCCTCGTCGAGGCGCTGCGGGGAAGAAAAGCCGTGGCCGTGCTGGAAAAAGCGATCAGCTACGGTTATGAGGGCCCGCTCATGACGGAGCTCAAGGCGGCTCTCTACGAAGAAAACGGGACGCGCCCGGTGCTTCGTGACTTCATCCTCGGCCTTGGCGGCAAGGAAGTGTCCCCGGAGGACTTGCTGGCGGCGGCCCGTGAGACTCTCGAGTCTGCCAAAACGGAAAAATACCGCATCAAGCCGACCTGGGTCGGGGCGAGCGTTTAATAATTTCGACTGAAAAGGAAACGCGGGCCATGGAAGCGCAACCTGCCATTCTCCAATATCCGGAAACCGAGTACATTCTGCCAGGCACCCGGACGTGCGCCGGATGCGGCGTGCCCATAGCATACCGGTTCATCCTCAAAGCCCTGGGACCGAAGACCATCATATCCGTTCCCGCCTGCTGCGTGACGATTCTGCACGGCATTTATCCCAAGAGCCCCATGGCGGCCACCACGGTGAACACCACCTTCGCGAGCGCCGCGTCGACGGCCACGGGCCTCGCCGCCGGCCTCAAGGCCACGGGCCGGGACGACTGGACGGTGATGGCCATGGCCGGCGACGGCGGCACGTTCGATATGGGCATCCAGTCCCTGAGCGGAGCGGCCGAGCGCGGGACCGACTTCATCTATGTATGCTACGACAACGAAGCTTACATGAACACCGGGGTGCAACGATCGAGCGCGACGCCCGAAGGCGCCATAACCACCACCACGCCGGTCATCCCCAAGGAACAGCCCAAAAAGGATTTCATGCAGATCATGGAGGCCCACGGCATTCCGTACCTGGCCACGGCTTCCTCGTCGTATCCCGGGGACGTCTACGAAAAGTTCCTCAAGGCGAAAAACATCCACGGCACCCGCTTCTTCCATCTTTCGGCCCCGTGTCCGACCGGCTGGTATTATCCGACCAAGGACACGGTGAAAATCGGCCGCATGATGGTGGAATCCTGCCTCTTCGTGCTCTACGAAATCGAGGACGGGCAGTTCCGACTGACCGGAAAGAGCCTCAGCATCGCCAAGAGCGGGAGGAAAAAACCCGTGGACGATTATATCCGGATGCAGGGGCGGTTCAAAAAGATGCCGCCGGAGGTCCTGGCCCGGTTCCAGAACGCCGTGGACGAAAAGTGGGAAGCCCTGCTCAAGCGGGCCGGATTTTAGGCTGAGGTCCGATCCCCGCGATGCGAAACGCCCGGTCGATGCTGTTTGAAAAGCGGCCGGGCGTTCGCTCGTTTATGGCAGGGACTGGACGGCGCGCAGATCCGGCGCCGGCCGTGCGCCCTTATTCGGGCTCGATGGCTTTGTAATACTCGTCTTCTATGAAATCCGGGTTGCCGCTGTTGTATGAGACGATGTTTTTCAGGTGAGTGAAGGAATCCAGGTCGATTTCGCAAAACTGGATCGCGGTGCCCGTCCCGTCGCGGCGAATCGGCCTGCCTTTGAGGTGGATCGCTATCTCCGATCCGGACAGCGGGATGGTGATCTCCACCGGGTCGTTGCCGGGAATTTCACGCTCCGTGAGGAAAAACATCCCGTTCATGCTCAGATTTGAGATCGTCCCGGTTACGGTTTCACTTCCGATCCGGATGTTTGCTTCAACCGGAAATGCCACCCGGCTGTGCTTTCTGTTTCCCATCTTGTTTCCCGTCCGTATTTGAGTTCCAGGTGCCGGTTCCCGCCTCGTCCCTGATCTGCTTTCACACACATTTCGCATGAATATCGGCATCTATTCGGAAAATGATGCCATTTTTCTTTCGTCCGGGCAAATTGCTTTTCGGGGCTTGTGCCCCGGATATGCGGTGCCGACGGGGGGCGGGCGTGCCGAAGGCAGTAATGGTCTGTGGAGATGGATTATCGGGGCGGCGGGTGCCGGCCGGCCGGTCAGGACGACGGTTTTTTCTCCTCCGCCGATTGGGCAGCCCGGAACGGCTTGGAGGCAAAAAAATACACGATCCACACGCTTATCTCGTAGAGCACCACCATCGGCCCGGCCATCAGGAGCTGGGACACGACGTCGGGGCTGGGGGTAAGCGACGCCGCGGCGATGAAAATGAGCACGATGGCCACCTTGCGCTTGCGCTTCAGGAAATCGGAACTCAAAATCCCGAGCTTTGCCAGGAAAAAGGCGAACACCGGCAACTCGAACGCGAGGCCGAAGACCAGCAGCACCTTGTTGGCGAAGGCCAGGTATTCGCTGGTTCGCATCATGGGCGTGATGTAGTCGCTGGCAAATGAGGCGAAGAACTTGAACCCCGCCGGGAACACGACGAAGTAGCCGAAAAGCGCGCCCGTGATGAAGCAGAACGCCGAGAAGAAAATCACCGGCAGCATGTAGCGCTTTTCATTGGCGTAGAGAGCCGGGGTGATGAACTTCCAGATCTGCCACAGGATCACCGGGACGGAGAGCAGCAGGCCGCCTATGAACGAGACTTTCATGTAGGTAAAGAAAGCCTCGTGGGGGGCCGTGTAGATCAGCTTGGCGGCCTGCCCTTCCGGTAGGGCGTGGATCCAGGGCAGCATCAGGATCTCAAAGATCTTCGCGCTGAAGACG
Organism: Syntrophobacterales bacterium Delta_01; assembly: GCA_001603845.1. Lineage (GTDB taxonomy): Bacteria > Desulfobacterota > Syntrophobacteria > Syntrophobacterales > Syntrophobacteraceae > SbD1. The sequence continues at coordinate 5,540 of LUZZ01000068.1, forward strand.
TAGCACAGGATAAAGCCCAGGCCCACCGAAACCAAGCAGATGAGCAGCCTTCGGCGAAGCTCGTTCAAGTGTTCGAATAGGGGCATGCTGCCATCGACGGCCATAGGTTGTTCTTCCAGGGCGGGCTCACGGTTTCGAAGATGGGGAGTCGGCTTCAGGGACCGCGGGTTTGCCGCCCGACGGTGCCTGCGGGGCAGGGGTCGGCGGGGAGTCGTTTTCTTCCGGAGGCGTTGCGGGAGCGGCGAAAGGATCGATGGGGCCCGGAGGCAGCACTTCGGAAACGGCGGACTTGATGGCGGTTTCGTGGTCTGCCGCGACGTTGCGGGCGCGTTGCTTTCCCAGGGCTACTTCGCGCTGCGCCGAACGGAATTCCTCCTTGAGCCCGCGCATTACTTCGTCCCGGTCGACGGTGTTTTTCAGGTCGTCCAAGGTCTTTTTGAACATGGCGTATCCGCGTCCGAGTGCCCGTGCCGCATCCGGAAGTTTTCGCGGACCCACCACGATGATGGCAACCACCAGGATTACCAGGAGTTCGGGAAAACCGATTGAAAACATATCGCCTTCCAAGCGCCTGCCGCGTACAAAAAACGGCGGAAAAGGGGGCCGCATTTCGCTCACCCATGGCCGGCGGCGGCTTTTGCCGGATCGCTCTAAAGGGTCGACATGCCCGGCTTGGTATCGCCCGTTTTCTGCTCACCTTCCTTTGGGACCTGTTTTTGACCTTCTTCGCCTGCGGCGCTGATCCCTTTTTTGAATTCAGTGATGCCTTTTCCGAGACCGCTTCCCAGTTCGGGCAGTTTTTTGCCGCCGACCAGGATGACCACACCCAAAAGCAGAAGGAGCATTTCCGTCGGATTAAGCAATTTATCCTCCGTTTCGTTATCTTGCATGGATGTGCAAGATGCGCAGAAGTAAATCCACCCCGGTGAAAAGAACCAAAACGACTGCATCCCGGTCCCGGCCTTTCCGCCGTCGAACATGGTTAGGAGACGCAGGTTCCCGGAGGCTACAGGAAAAGTTTTTCAGGTCAATGACGGGCAAGTGACTTTTCAGTTACGCGGTCCGGGGATGATGGAAACGACGGATCGCACCTCCGCGTTGTATTTTGAAATCCGGTGTGGGGGAATGAAAATCAGGGACCCCCGACTTCAAAAAATTGCCTCGGCGGCCCCCGCTTCGGGAGGGCTCCCACGCCTTCGAGAGTGTGGACAGTCGTAGTTTTTCGCATATTTTGGCTTTCATAAAAATGTAACTTGTCCGCCTCGCGGCTGAAACATCCTCCTGCTAGGTTTGGTTCGGCCTTCAGGAGCGGAGGATGGTTTCCTACCTCGCAGGTACCGTCAAGCCTTTCTGCACCGGAAGGACTGCTCTTTAAAAGCGAAAATTGAGAAAAAGCCAAACCCATCGCGAGTTGGGGACGGAAAGCCCACGGGTCTTATCAAGACGGCCGGGTTGCCTCGAAAAACGGTAACCCGGCTTTTAGTTGGTACTTTACTGACCGCACTGCGGCATCAGAAAGCCCGAAACAAGAGCTTTACGAGCTTTTGTCTCGGGCTTTTTTATTCCGGCCGGCTCCTCCGGTTCCGGTTGAAAGCCGGTGGTCCGGACGGCGTGGACAGGCGGAATTCCGGTGAATGGAAATCGGTTAGGAAACCGGCCGATTCTGCAAGTTTTCAGCAGTCCTTTGACCGACGCCCACGGTGAACGTAGCCGGTCAAGGGGGCGGAAAGGAGGTGGGAAATGTTCCGGGTGGGCCTGCGAGGCTTCGAGCGTCGCAAACTTTGAAACCGCCCGGTGAATTGCACGTTGCAGTGATTTCCTAAGAGGCATTGGTGCGAGACATTGTTCTTGCCGGCTAATTGTGGACCAGCGGCGCGAAAAATTCTTAACGGGAGTGGGATATGAAACGAAGAGATTTTCTGAAATTCGGACTCGGCGGTGTTGCCGGCATCACATTTGGAGGTTTGACCGGCCTGCCTGTTTTCAGGCTTGGCGACGTTTTCGCAACGTCTACCAACGTGTGGAAGTTCGGTGTTCTGGGCGATACGCAGTGGACCAGGCACCAACTTGATAGCTCGACGGGAACGAGCGATCTTTCGATCGACCCCGAAGGCACGAACCCGTATAGCGTATCCGGCTCGATGATCAGCCAGATAGACGCGCAGTTCGTCAACCTGGGAGTCAAGTTTGTGATCCAGGTAGGCGACCTCACGGATTGCGGCACGACCCGCGCCATTCAGGCCCGCGCCCTGATGGCTCAAACCAATCTCATCGCCAATGGGATCGATTTTTTCCCGATCCGCGGCAACCACGAGACTTACGCCGCGAGCTATGGGGAGTCGAGCAATACCGATTATTCCATTACGGCCATGAGGAACGCTTTCCAGCAGATGAACGGTGCCGGTGTGATTTCGGGGGCAACCAATTTTTCCCCGGCCGCCAGCGTCGGTGCTGACTGCCTTACGTATTCTTTCGATTACGACAACGTGCGGTTCATCATGCTCGACACCTGGGCGACCGGAAGCAAGGTCGATAACAACGCCGACGGCTACAGTTATGGTTACACGGTAAACGATCACCAGGCCTGGCTCGACCAGCAGCTCGACGCCGCCGCCCGCGGCACCGGCCATGCCTTCGTTTTCGCTCACCAGCCGCTCATTGCCGAAGACCACCAGGACACGATGTTCAGCGGCTACACCAATGCCAACCTCGATTGGCAAAATGCATTTTATGCCAGCATGGCCGGCAACAACGCCAGGTATTTCATCAGCGGCCACGACCACATACACCAGAGATCCCTGGTCCGCAGCCCGGATGGAAACAGCGTGGTCGAGGAACTCATCTGCGCATCTTGCAGCAACAAGTTTTACACTCCCCAGTCTGTGACGGCGGAGAAGTGGTATGGGCAGAAGGATCGTGAGACCTCCATTTCCCAGGAAATGTACACCGTCGGATTCTATGTTTTCACGGTGAACGGTCCCATCGTGATGGTCGATTTCTATTCCGATGACCGCGGCCAGTGGTGGTCGGACGCCCACTATCCCGAAGGCGGGAGTGGTAATGGGACGCTTATTACTCCTGCTTTTAACTTTGTAAAGAAGGAAACCTGGGGCTACAGCCTCAGCGAGAGCGGCATCACCACCTTCACCGTCCTCGAGGGAGAGAACTACGTCATCAACACTCCCAACACGGTTGCCAAGGTCTTGAAGGCCGGCGGAACCGCCAAGGATTATACCGGCAGGTCTTTCCAGAAACCTGCCGCGGCCTGGTGGGCCGACAAGTCGACAGTCACCAACGCCGACGCCATCAGTGATGTGGTGACTGTACTCGGCGCTGCCTCGGCAGCCATCAAGGAAAACCACGACTCCAACACCAACAATCCAAACGACCCTGTCGGCATTCAGTTGAGCTTCGATCCCTCGGTTTCCCTGTCGCGCAGCGACATCAACCAGGGTCGCATGGTCACCATCAAGACCCGGGATGAAAACGGCGACTGGGTCGACGCCGTGGACAAGAACTTCGGCGGGGCCAAAAGATTCGTTTACGGTCCCTGGAACAAGGCCTACCCCGTCGGCACCTATGGCATCGACAATTCCAAACATATCGCCTGGGCGGTCGTCAATCACGATAGCGATTTTGCCGTAATCCGGACGGGCAATTAGACCGGAATATACGGCGGCCGGGCGGCCGCCGCCGCCCTGTGGCGACCTTTTTCGAGTTGATGAAAGCCATTTTTCAAGTGAAGCAGGGAGAGTGCAAAATGTTTAAAAAGCTACTGGTATTTGCTGCCATTACAGTGTTTTTCCTCGGCGTGCAGGCTGACAAAGCGCGCGCCGCGGACTTGGTGACCAACGGCGGGTTCGAAACGGGGGATTTCACGGGCTGGACCCTGTCCAATATCGATCCCAGCAATCCTTTTATCTTTGTGGACGGTCCCGGTGTGGGCCATTCCGGAGACTACGAGGCCCTTTTGGCTCAAACCGGGTCGGTAGCCACGATCTCGCAAGACATCGCGACCACGGCCAATCAGTTCTATACGGTAAGTTTCTGGCTGGCAAACGACCTTGGCGGAACGAACTCGTTCCAGGCCCTGTGGAACGGCATCGAAGTGAAGTTCAATCTGGTTAACAGCCTCGCGTTCGACTACAACGAATACAGCTTCACGGGCCAGGCCACGGGCACGAACACGACCATCGCGTTCAATTTCCGAAACGATGACAGCACCTACCATCTGGACGACGTGCATGCCTCCGCGGTCCCCATTCCCGGCGCGGTGTGGCTGCTCGGTTCCGGCCTCTTCGGCCTGGCCGGTCTCAAAAGAAAGTACCTGGGATAACGTAACACCCGAAAAAGCGTGATACCAACGGAAGTTCGCAGGCAGGGCCGGTATTCGCCCTGCCTTTTTCACACACTACGCCCGGCACGGTACGCCGCCGGCAAGCCATCGCCCCTGCCGCGCACCGGCTGTCCGGGACTTTTCATGAAGATTCCTGCCCCTTATCTTCGCCGCACCGATCAAAGAGGGGCGAAGGGGCCGGGAATCACACTCCGTCTTGTTTTCTGGGCTTTTTCCTAATACAATTACGCCGAAGCAGTGAATGGAAACCGGTGAGGAAAAGCCTTGGAACGCTCCGTCAAAAAAAAGCGCACCACCTGTTACTACAAGGTCCTGGGGATCTCCATACGCGCGGGCCAGGAGGAGATCAGGAGCGCTTTCAGGTACCTCGCCATGAAATGGCACCCGGACAAGAACCCCAACAACCCGCGGGCCGCCGAACGTTTCCGGGAAGTGCTCACCGCTTACGAGACACTCATCAATCCCCGGATGCGCGGCCGCTACGACCGGATGCGCGGATATCTCAAGACGAAGGCCAAACCCCAGGCCTGGACCGACCTGCACAGCGATGAAAACGACGGCGAGGCGGCGTCTTTCGACGAGATTTTCCAGGACGTTTTCGGGTTCGGGAAGCCCAAGGTCAGGACCCTTCGCGGGTGCGACCTGCGGTTCGACCTCCAGGTGCCGCGGAGTTCCATCGGCAGGGGGCATCACGAAGAAATCAGTTATGAACGGCTGGTTTTTTGCCGTAGTTGTAACGGAAACGGTGCGAGCAGGAGCGGCTGCATCCGGTGCGGAGGAAGCGGCGAGCACGAGGAAACGCTTTCCGTGCGCATCTGGATCCCGCCCGGAATAGAGGACGGCATGCGCATCCGGGTGGTGGGCGGCGGAGACGCCCCTTACGCAGCCGCGGCGCCCGGAGACCTGATACTGCTCGTTCACGTGGTGGAAAACTGCTAGGCGGCGGGGTCGCGCGGGAGCGGTGAACATGGCGGATTCGGGAGAATTCACGCACATCGATCAGCAGGGCCGGCTCCGGATGGTGGACGTCAGCGAAAAGGAGCCCACCTGGAGGGAAGCGCGGGCCGAGGCGTTCGTCAGCCTGCGCGAAGAGACGCTGGAGCGCATAATCGGCGGCGCAATTGCCAAGGGCAACGTTTTCGAGGCGGCAAGGCTCGCCGGAATCATGGCGGCCAAGAGGACGTGGGAGCTGGTGCCGCTTTGCCATCCCCTCCAGTTGACGGCCGTCGAGGTTGACTTTTTCCCCGAACCGGGGCGGGGTGAGATCCGGATAACCTCGCGGGTCAGGACCAACGACAGGACGGGCGTGGAGATGGAGGCGCTGACGGCGGTCACCGTGGCCGCTCTTACGGTCTACGATATGTGCAAGGCGGTGGATCGCGATATGAGTATCCGGGAGGCACGATTGAGCTTCAAAAGTGGTGGAAAAAGCGGTACTTACCAGCGTGGATGAATGATATAAAGACACATTTTTGTTTACTCTTTTTGGCGGTTATGTTATCGAACAGCGTTTCAAAGCTGCCAGGGGAGTGTGATAATGGATAAAGAAATGCAGGAATACTTCAAGGAAGTTCTTCTCAAGCGACTGGACGAGCTCTATTCGGAAGCTGAAAAGACGGTAGCCGGCATGACCGACAACGAGGAGAATTTTCCCGATCCTACGGATCGCGCAACCTTGGAGTCGGACAGGAACTTCATGCTCCGAATCCGTGACCGGGAACGCAAGCTGATCGTCAAGATTCGCGAGGCGCTGCAGCGCATAGAAGACGGCAATTTCGGCTACTGCGAGGAATGCGGGGACGATATCGGGTTCGAACGTCTCAACGCTCGGCCGGTGACGACCCTGTGCATCGAATGCAAGCGCAAACAGGAAGCGTCGGAGCGCGCCAGGGGGACCTGAGAAGGGTCCAAAGTCTTGTCCCGCCTACAAGGAGAACGGGGAAGGAGAGCGGGGTGGTCCCGTTGTCTCTCCCTTTGTCTTTGAACCGTCCGGGGCGGGAATCCGCCCGTGGCGCCCCGGATCCTTTCCGCTAAATGGCGCCTTCCACGTGCGTCACATCGCCTGCCCAAATAGTTTCGCGACTTCCGTCATCCAAAGCCAGCATCAGGGCCGCTTCCGTGGTAAACCCCAGAGCCTTTCCCCTGATTTCACGATCGCCGCATAGTACCGTTATCGTCTTGCCCAGGATTCCCGAAAAGGTCTCGATGCGATTCACGATGCCCTCGAAGCCGTTTTTGAGGAACTCGCCGTAATCTTTCTCAAACTGGTGCAGAAACGCCAGGAGCACCTGCTGCCGCTTTACGGGCTTTCCGGTCTCGATGGCGATGGAAGTGGCCGGGTAGCGAAAGGACTCGGACAGTTCCTCACGCCTGAAATTGACGTTGATGCCTATCCCGACTACCAGGAACCGGGAAAAATCCCGGTCGGACTGCATTTCGGTGAGAAGCCCCACCGCTTTCCGGTTCGAGATCAGGATATCGTTGGGCCACTTGAGCGAAGACGACAGTCCGAATTCGGTGCGCAGGACTTCGGCCAGGGAGAGTGCCGCTGCGTAGGTGGCGAGATGGGCCGTGCGCAGGGGCAGGGGGTCTCGCAACAGGAGGGACATGTAGATGCCGCGATTGGGCAGAGACAGCCATTCCCGGCTCAGTCTGCCGCGCCCTCTGGTCTGCGTTTCCGCGACGACTACCGTTCCGTGAGGCGCCCCGTTGGCGGCCAGAAACAGCGCGTGGTCATTGGTCGAGCTGATGGTTTCCAGGTAGTGGTAAGACCGTCCCAGCCACTCGGTCCGGAGCGCGGGAAGTATTTCCTCGACCGCAAGGGAGTCCGGAACTTCGAGGAGCCTGTAGCCTTCCTTGGGATGGCTCTCGATGTCGTAGCCCATCGATTTGAGCTTCTGGATATGCTTCCAGATACCCGTGCGGCTGATGGCGAACTTGTCCGCGAGGTCGGCCCCCGAGACGAACCGGCCGCCGCTTTCCTTGAGGTATTTTAAAATTTCCGATTGAGTCGGCGTCGTTGCAGCCATTTTCGATTCCCATCCGTGCCGGCCCGGCGTGCTCAGGCTCCGGCCAGGCACGCTCCCAGGGCGAGCACCAGTATTTCCGTCACTTCGTTCACGGCCCCCAGCACGTCCCCGGTGATCCCGCCGATCATCCGGGCGCAGACCGACCGGACGAGATAAACGGTCCCCAACACCGGCAGGAAGTACCCAAGGTAGGGGGGACCGGCAATCCCTGCCGCCACGGCGCACAGGACGGCCGCCGAGGCGAGGTGGCCGGCCTTCATGTGTTCCAGAAAAGGTTTTCCCAGCCCTTCACGTCTTGCGTAAACGCTCCCGTAGGCGGCGACGACCATGGCAAACCGGGCGAAAACGGGGGCCAGCAGAAGCGACCCCAAAGCATGCGCCGAAAGCAGGCTGGTGACGGCGGTGATTTTGAGGCCCATCGCCAGAACGAGCGCCAGCACGCCGAACGAGCCCGTGCGGCTGTCTTTCATGATTTCGAGGCGCCTTTCGGGCGTTGCTCCTCCCCACAAGCCGTCGGCAAGGTCGGCGAGTCCGTCGAGGTGCAGGCCGCGAGTGAGCACGACCATCAGGGTGCACACCGCAACCGCCAGGAGGGGAAGCGGCACCACCCCCCGGAATGCCAGGGCGGCGGCGCAGTAAACGGATCCCAGCACCAGCCCCGCCAGCGGAAAACAGGCAAAGCTTGCGGCCAGTTCCTCTCCGCTGAGGATCGAAGGCGCGAAGGGCAGCCGGATCACCGTGAGAAAGGAAAGCGCCGTGGAAAAGCTCTTGATCATGGACGTCCGCAAGACTATTTGAGGTGCAAAGGCAACCCCGCCGTGAGCAGGGTTACGGATGCACAGGCGCGGGCGAGCGCCTGGTTGGCGCTTCCCGCCAGGTCCCGGAATCTTCTGGCAAGCGCGTTGTCGGGAACGATGCCCTCGCCCACCTCGTTGGAGACAAGGATAAGGGGATGGTCCGCCGCCGCCACGACGTCGCACAACTCGTCGATGCTCGATTCGGGGTCGCCGGAAGCGTAACACAGCAAATTACTCAGCCAGAGCGTAATGCAATCCACGAGGACCGGCCGGCCCTTTCCCTCAAAGGCGGCCAGGGCCGACGGGAGCAGAAACGGGCATTCGATGGTTTCCCACCGGCCTTTTCTTCGCAGCCGGTGCGACTCGACCCGCTCTTTCATTTCCTCGTCGAGCACCTGGGCGGTGGCGAGGTAGAAAAGGGGCGGCTCGAAACGGTCCAGCATGGATTCCGCGTAGGCGCTCTTGCCGGATTTGGCTCCCCCGAGCACCAGGAGGGGACTTCTAAGCTCCGGGGTCATGGCTGGTCTTCCGACGGGAGCGGGATGTGGACCGACAGATGTTCGACCACCAGCCTGTCCACCATGTGGGGAAGCGGTTCGCGGATGGTCCCCACCACCGTCACCTGCTCCTGGGTAATGGGAAGGAGCAGCTTGGGAGCGGCGGCGGACCCCACTGCCTCCACCATCGCCGGCGTCATTTCTCCCATCATTGCGTTGGCCACCATGATGGAAATCGGCCCGACGATAACGTCGACCTGGAATGCGGAATGGCAGACGGCGTTTTCTCCCGTCGCGCCCCGGTTCGCTCCGGCTTTCATCATTTGCGCCGTGGCAATGGCATTGGTTCCCAGCGCCCAGATCTCGGTCCGCTCGCCAAAGACCTCCTTGATTTTTCTGATGAGCGCGGCGCCGATGCCACCTCCCTGGCCGTCGATAATGGCGATACGGGTCAAAGAACTGTCCTCCTCCTGAATGATGTATTATAGTACCCAACCCCTTTTTACCGCGCCCGGCGGAAAAAGAGGCGAAAGCGCCGCTATCGTTTCAACTTTATGCTCCAGCTCCGGAAAAGCTCGTGATATCTCAGGATAAACACCTCGCCGGAACCGGTTCTTACCTTGAAGTACAGCATGGGCATGCGGGTGGAATCCATGCGTCCCTCATACCACCTGTCGAGGATCTCCACTATGCGGTGTTCGTCGCTGCGCCACCCAAAAGACAGGGGCTCCTGGGCGCCCCGGTACTCATCACGGGTTTTGACCTCGATAATTTCGAACTCCATGGCCGTTCCCTAAGAAGGCACATTTACATCCATGGCCGGCCCTTTTCAAGGGTGTTTCCGGAATATAAAATTGTATAT
>LUZZ01000069.1 GCA_001603845.1 Syntrophobacterales bacterium Delta_01
AGCATGGACTTCGAGCTCACCGAAGAGCAGAAAATGATCCAGGACATGGCCGCCAAGTTCGCAAAACACGAACTGGAGCCCGTGGCGGCGGAAATAGACAGGACCAAGGACCGCCGGATCCTGAAAGCCAACCTGAAAAAACTGGCCGAACTCGGTTGCATGGGCCTGAGCGTCGATCCCGAATACGGAGGCAGCGGGGCGGGGTCGGTGGCCTTTTCCCTGGTGATGACCGAACTGGGGCGCGCGTGCGCCTCGACCGCCGTGACCGCCTCGGTCAACAACATGGTGGCGGAGGTGATCCAGGCCGTGGGGACCGAGGAACAGAAAAGAAAATACATTCCGGCCATATGCAGTGGTGAATATTTCGCCGGCAGCTTCGGCCTCACCGAAACCGGCGCCGGTTCGGACCCTGCGGGCATGCGCACCTCGGCTGTTGTGGACGGGGACCACTGGGTCCTCAACGGGAGCAAGATTTTCATATCGAGCGCCGAGTATGCGGGCGTCTTCGTGGTATGGGCGGTGACGGACAAAAGCGCCGGCAAGGGCAAAGGGATCAGCGCCTTCCTGGTCGAGCCCTCTTTTCCCGGTTTCATCGTGGGGAAAGACGAACACAAAATGGGCCAGAACGCCTCGTCGACCAACGAACTGGTGCTCGACAACTGCCTGGTCCCCAAAGAGAATCTTCTGGGCCGGCTGAACGGCGGCTTCCGCCTGGCCGTTTCCGAACTGGCCGGAGGGCGGATCGGGATCGGCTCCATGGCCCTGGGCATCGGCCTTGCCGCCATGGATTTTGCCACCGGCTACGCCAAGGAGCGGATCCAGTTCGACAAGCCCATTGCTTCGCAGCAGGCGATCCAGTGGATGATCGCCGACAACTACACGCGCCTGGATGCGTCGAGACTTCTGCTGCTGCGCGCCGCGGACCTCAAGGAGCGGGGCCGGTACTACAACAAGGAAGCCTCCATGGCCAAGGTGTACGCCACCGAAGCGGCAAACAAGGCATGCTACGATGCCATCCAGATGCTGGGCGGGTACGGTTATACGAACGATTTTCCCGTCGAGCGTTTCTACCGGGACGTGCGGGTGACCACCATCTACGAAGGGACAAGCGAGATCCAACGGATGATCATCGCCCGTGAACTGCTGAAGTAGCGCAATATATTCTTTGAAATCGGACACAAAGGTCGGATGCTGCGGATGCGGAGCGCGAATCGGAATGCGGGGGGGCAGGGAAGTCTTCCCCCGCTTTCTTAAAAATACCGGCCCGAATGCGAACTGCACCGCCGCCCGGGCATGCCGCCGAAATGCGGAAAAAAACGGGCCGCCGCACGCTTATTGGGGATGACTCCCGGTTTTAGAACAGCAGGGTCGTCCGGGGCCCGGGGCGGCAGCCGTTTCCGTTTTTCGAGATGCCGTTCCCGTTTCCGTGCTCTCGCAGGTAAACTCTGAACAGGTGCAGAAAGCGCACCAGGAACTCCTTCAGGAGCCTGAAGCGGCTCTTGCGAAGGTCGCGGCAGTCCACCGGGGTCGTGGCCACCTTGAGCCCGCCGCGCCCCGCCGCGCACAGGATATCCAGCACGTAGTTGGTATCGTCGCTGATGCCGTCGAGCAGCGGTTTTACCGCGTCCAGCCTGTAGCCCTTGGCGCCGCTGGAAAAGTCCTCGTAGGGCAGCTTCAGCAGGGTCTGCGCGCAGAGTATGTAGAACTCGCTGCCCGTGGAGCGCATCAGTGAGCGGACCTGCAGGCCGGCCAGCTTCGACCCGATCACGATGTGGTTTTTTTCGAGCAGTTCCAGGGTGTTGGAGATAAAAAGCAGGTCGAAGGGCATGTCCACGTCCACCGAAATCAGCAGGGGCGTGCTGGCCATTTCAGCGGCAATCCTGAACACCCGCCCCAGGTGCCCCCTTTGATTGATATGGAAAAACCTTATTCTGTCGGGACGGATGTCTTCCAGCAACCTGCCTATTAGCGGCGTTGCGTCGGTCGAACCGTTGCTGCCCAGCAGGATTTCCGCATCGAGACCGCTGCCTTCCAAAAACACCAACAGCTTACGGATACCTCCAATAAGAGTATCCTCTTCATTGAACAGCGGGATCAGGATCGAAAAGTCGGGACCAAACGTTCTATCTGTTTTCATAATCGCGTCAGAAAAGGGACCTCTCATTGGTTGAGTTCAAACAACGCCGGTGTTCGTCCTGTCGGGGTTTCAAAGGATTTGCCGCTGTCGGACGACCACATCATGTTTGGGGAGAGTATTGAATTGCACTGCATGAGGGCGGCCTATGCTTCCGGGGATTCCGGCGAATCGCAATGGGTGTCGAGCCAATTCCAGAAAAGGTTGGATGCCTCTTCCCCTCGGTTCATATTGCAGCAGCAATATGCCGGTGCAAGGTTTGCACGCCCGCTGATTTCCCGGTCGGGTGAAAAAGTGAGTGCCCTGAACAGAGAATGCGCATGGATATATTGCCCCGATTCGAACATCTGCCGGGCTTGCTTGAAAACAGAGCTGTCTCCCCTCAGCTCGGCAAGCCGAACGCCGGCCGGGTTGCTTGCATCGCTTTCGGTCCAGCACAGGACGACGCGTTCGAAATATCCTTTCGCGTCCCGCGGCCTGTCTTCCCGCGTGTAGGATTCCCCGATTAAATACAGGGCCCCCGGTAGAATACGGGTCTCGGGATGCGTTTTGATGAAGCCTTCCAATATGGTTCTTGACTCTTCGTCTGTTGGTCGAGCAGAAGGTACGCCTTATAATATAAGTTGCCCATCATCGAGCTTACCGGGAATTTATCGATGTATTCGTCCAACAATTTATAAATCTCCGGCAAAATTCTTACCTTTTTCGCCGACGACCCGAGGCCGGATCCCCCCGAACCAGAATCGGCCCGCATTGCCCCCGGTTCCTGGAGCTTACGGCCGATAACGTCGTGCAAAAGCAGCGGCTCACGGTGACTCCTCGTGGAAACGAGCGCCACGATGAGGGCCGCCATTATAACCACCGTCCCTGCAAGACGGATTGTAGGGCAAAACAGTCGGGAAGGGGCCGATAGATGGGGCTCCTTATCGGCTCCAGGAAGTGGGCCTCCGTTCAGGCCGACAGGAATATAGTCCGATGTTCCGGAAAGCTCAAGTGTATTCCAGACGGTTCGTCGTGTCGCAGGCTCGCCGTTTGTCGAGTGTTTTCGGCGCCGTTTTGCCGCAAGACCCGCGGCCGCCGGCGCGGCCGGGACGGCGAGCGATGCCGCGCTCATGATTTTTCCCCGAAAAAATACGCCGCCCGATGTGTCGAATTCCAGCACCACTTCGCGGGTGCGGGGCACCGGCAGCAGCATGAAGGCGGGGGACGTGAGGGCGGAGGGTGGAAGATGGAAAACGGAGTGGAGAAGGCCGGGACCGGATGACGGAAAACGAATTATCGGTCATGGGATCCCGGGCGGTATGGTTTCAGAGCAATGTGCATGAGGTGTGCATTTTTTATCGTCGCCATCCGGTACGGTTCTTCGACTTTTCTCTTCCGGCTTCTCTTTTCTGCCTTCCGTTCTCCGTTCAAATTTGAAATCGCTTGCCCTCTTCGAGCAGTTCCAGGTCCACGCCGGAGAGCCGGGCCAGTTCTTCCTGTATTTTTTCCTTATAAAACGCCTTGAGGTGCGAAATGTATATTTTCTCCGGGATGGTCGCCATCTTGCGGATTTCCAGGTCCAGGAGGGCCGGCGTGAGATGCCCGGTGGCGATGGCCAGCTCTTCCATGTCGTTCGGGAATGACACCTCGATGATGAGCGCTTTCACGCGGTGCTTTTTCATCCGGTGCCAGATGGCTTCCGTGGGGCCCGTGTCGCCGGTGTAGACCAGGGTCCCGCGGGACGGTTCCTCTATCAGGTAACCGAACGCGGGCACCGAATGCTGGACCTTGACGGCCTGGATGCGGTACTTCCCCACTTCGACCGGTTTGCCCTCGGCCAGGTCCGCGTAGGCCATCACGGGTTGCTGCGGGCTGGGGATGGTGGTGAAGTCGGGCCAGATGCGGTTGTTGAATATATTCTTCCTGAGATCCGCGAGTACTTTTTTCCCGCTGAGAAGCTGTATGTGGCAGTGCCGGCCGATGGACACCAGGTTGTCCACCAGGAAGGGAATCCCCTTGATGTGGTCGAGGTGGGCGTGGGTGATGAAAATGTGCGTGATCCGGCATTGTGCATTTGTATCAAGCGACGGGGCGATGGTGCCGGCATCCAGCAGGAGAAAATCATCCACCAGGAAAGCGGGGGCGTTGTTGCCGGGAGCTTCCGACCCGGCCGAGCCCAGGACGAGAACGTTCATCTGCGGTTTTCCCCTGAAATCCTTACGAGGCGAAGATCCAAACGGGTCGGTTGCGAGCCACGGGCCGTCGCCGCGGCCCAGACAGGGATTTATGATATTTTTCATAATTTTACAATGGAATAGTCCGATTCGGAAAAGGAAGCGGGGCGGATTGCTTCTCGTTTGAGAGATGAATTTCAAACAGTGCGAAAAAAGTAGAGCTTTTTGTGCATTTTCACTTCACAAAGGCCCCCATTTGGTTTACAAAACCAAATCAATTTTGTATCAGCCAATGGTCCTGGCAGAATGCGTTACCGTTGATAAATATTGGGAATTTCTATTCATAGTGTGCGTTGAAACTCAAATGGTTTAGTGACTATAGGGACCAACGGTTTGAAAGGCTCCGGGTTTCCGCGCTTCCAGCGCGGGGATGCTTGCACTAGGAACTGCTGCAAACCTGTTCACTAATCCAGATGGTGTTGAAATTTCGCTTTTTCGGGATACCGCTGCCCAGCGGCCGTCCCGTTGTGCCCGGGTAAGGCGCTCGGCCAGGTCTCGCATGTTGCCGGAGAGCGGATCGGACCGGGTTATTTCCTGAACGCAAAGGAAACGAGGGAAAAATGCCGATCGAGATTTCCGAAAAAACAATCAAGCACGAGTTCATCGAGAAGGTGAGTCAACTGAGCGGACAGGACATTTTCATGTGCTTCCAGTGCGGAACGTGCGGCGGAAGCTGCCCGATGTCGGAGGACATGGAAATCCTGCCC
>LUZZ01000453.1 GCA_001603845.1 Syntrophobacterales bacterium Delta_01
GCCGCGGCCCGCTCCTAGTCCGGCGATACTTATCGATGATAGTCCCGGTTTCCCTCGCCCTCCGGCCGCCGCGCAGCGGCCGGGGGGGAGGGAATGCCCGGAAATCCGCACGCTGCCGATCCGAATTCAACTTCCAGACGCGAGGAGACCACAGTGGAACCCACGATTCGCCTTCGCCGCTCGATTATCTCAGTGCCCGTAAATCGGGAAAAAATGGTGAACAAGGCATTTTCCCTGGACGCGGACATGATCATGCTGGACCTCGAAGACAGCGTGCCGGTGCAGGAAAAGGAAGAGGCCCGAAAACGCGTCGTCGAGATTTTCAGGGAAAGGGACTGGAAGGGCAAGGTGAGGTCTTTCCGGATCAATGGGATGGACACCCCGTTTGCCTACCGTGATATAATCGACGTGGTGGAACAGGCGGGAGAGTTCATCGACGTGCTCGTGGTACCGAAGGTGAACGAAGCCGCCGAGGTGAAGGCCGTCGATTACATGCTTACCCAGATCGAAGCGCGCATGGGCTTCAAGAACCGCGTGGGCATCGAGGCGTCGATAGAAACCGCCGCCGGCATGCTCCGGGCGGGGGAGATCGCGTTCAGTTCTCCGCGCCTCGAAGCGCTGCCGTTCGGCGTGGCGGATTACGGGGCTTCGCTGACCGTGCTCAGCAAGGGGATCAGCGGCCACGGCGACATGGAGGATTTCTATCCCGGCCACCGGTGGCACTTTCCGCTCAGCCGCATGGCGATGGCCGCCAAGGCCGCCGGGCTTGCCGCCATCGACGCGCCCTTCGGGGACTACAAGGACCCCGAGGGCCTCAGGCGTTCGTGCCTGATGAGCGCCGCCCTGGGCTACGACGGCAAATGGGTCATTCACCCCGACCAGATTTCGATCGTAAACGAGATATTCACTCCCTCGCTCGAAGACGTCGAGCGTTCCCAGCGCATCCTGGAAGCCTACGGGCAGGCCCAGCAGGAGGGGTGCGGGTCGCTGGCCATCGACGGCAAAATGGTGGATGCCGCTTCGATCCGCGTGGCCCGGACGATCTATTCGCAATGGGAGGCCATAAGCAAACGCGCCGGTTGAGAAAGGATTTTTCGTGTGCGCGGCAAGCGTCCGGCTTGCTGACAATTACCCGGTCGGCCCTTGTGCGTAAAAGCCGGGCACGGGTTTTATCGTGCCCGGCATCCCGGCATTTTCGCCGGTAAGGAACGATGGGCACGAGGTGCCGCGCCCACCCGGATAGGTTCTTCAAGCGTCACGCACGTTGTGGCTGGATAAACCGAATACGTTATGCAAAAATAAGAGGACTAATAAATAGTACACCTTTAACGAATTCGCGGCCCTTTTCGCTCTCCTGCATCTATGACGGCCGGCAGTAAACGGCGCTTTTCTCTCTTTTCCCTCTGTGCTTTCTGAGTCTCCGCGGTGAAAGGGTTTTTTCCGTGGCAGAAATTATGATGGCAAAGAACAAAAAGATGTCAAAACCGATCGATGGTGCGGATTCCGGCTTTTACCAGGAGGACCTGACACCCACGCTGGAACTTCAGCTACTCTACGATATCTCGTCCGCCCTCTACAGCTCGCCTCATCCCAAAGACGTTCTCCAACTCGCGATGACCAGCATCTTGCGCATACTCAAATTCAAAATGGGTGCCCTGTACCTGGTCAAGGAATCCTCGGAGGAAAAGTGGCTCCTGGAGCTTGCCGCCCACCACGGCTTTTCGCCCAGTCTTCTCAACTGCATCCATTACCTCACCATGCCCTCGGAACTGATGGGCCGCTACGCCGAATCGGATGCGGTGCGGTGGTTTCCCCGCCGCGATATAACGTTTTCAGCCCTGCGTGACAGGATGGCCGAAGAGGGGGTGTACGAGATCATCAGCATCCCCCTGAAGTCGAAAAAGGAAGTGGTGGGGCTGCTCTACGTCACCAACGACGGCCTGTACAAGCTGGGGCCGGCGCAGAGCAGGCTGCTGATGGCCATCGGGCACCAGATCGGGGTTTCGATACAAAACGCCCTGCTGTTCGACTCCATCGAGCGGGCCAAGTCGGAACTGGAAATCGGCTTCGACGCCATTCAGCACAGCATCTTCCTGGTCGACCGGCGCATGCGCATCTACCGGGTCAACCGCACCAGCGAGGAAATTTACGGCAAGGACCTCATCGGGCAAAAATACACGAAAGTGCTCTACGGCACCGAACAGCCTCACCTGGAATGCCCCATCTGGGCGTGCCTGTGGGGGGCGCAGCCCGTCCAGCGGGAAGGGCCGCACCCGCGCTGGGGCGGCTATTACCAGTATTTTTCATTCCCGGTTTTCAACGTGTCTTCGGGAGAGCTGGAACGGGTGGTCTATTACGAAAAGGACGCCACGGAAGACCGCAAGCTCGAACAGCGCCTCCAGCAAAGCGAGAGGCTCAAAGCGCTGGGCACGCTGGCCGCCGGCATCGCCCACGAAATCCGGAACCCGCTGGCGACCATCAACTTCAACACCCAGATGCTCCAGCGCCAGCTTGAGCTCGACCCCGCGCAGCAGGAGATGCTCCAGGACGTCTTCCAGCAGGTCCGCAAGATGGACCGGATCGTCCAGCAGGTCCTGCATTTCGCCCGGCCGCGCGAGCCGCAGTTTCTGCCCAACCGGCTCAACGAGGCCGTGAGGCACTGCCTCGATATGTCGAAAATGTATCTGATGAAGGCGCAGGTGGAGGTCGTGTGCGACCTGGATGAGGACCTGCCGCTGCTGGTCATGGACTTCAACCAGATCTGCCAGGTGGTGATGAACCTGATCATCAATTCCATCGAAGCGATGCCCGATGGAGGAAAGCTGCGGATAGAAACGTCGCGCCAGGAGGAACCCCCCTCCCTGGTGCTCCAGGTTTCGGACACCGGCGCCGGGATCCTGGAAGAAGACAAAGGCCGCATCTTCGACCCGTTCTTTACGCGAAAGCCCGAAGGAACGGGAATGGGCCTCAGCATTTCCCGCCAGATACTGGAA
>LUZZ01000008.1 GCA_001603845.1 Syntrophobacterales bacterium Delta_01
GGTCCTGTGCCGCACACAGGCGCGGGGTGGATTTTCCTTGTTGTTTTATTAAAATAATCGATATGGTCTGGCAGGGAACCGAAAATTGCCTTAGAATCAGAGATGCTGGAGCTGGCCGGCGCTCTTTATTCTTATGAAACGCCCCGTTTGCCCATCGAGGCAAGAAGGCTTTTGGGCGGCGTTGGAGCGTTGGTATGTCAAACTTCACTGGAAACTCGCGATTAGCCATGGCTCTGAATACCGTGCTCGGAGAAAAGACGCGGGGCATCGTCCCGGAATCGGCTGCGGACACGCATTTTTTTGACATCGATGCGTACCGGGCCAAGATGGCGAAGCTTCTTCCCCGAGACGACAAAAATTCCGCCGTTTTTTTCGACGCGCTCGACTTTGCCATCGAACTGCACGAGGGGCAGCGCCGGAAATCGGGGGCGCCTTATGTGAGCCATCCCTGTGCGGTCGCGGAGCTCCTGGCCAGGGAGATGCACTTCCGGGACCCCGTGCTGCTGGCCGCGGCCCTCCTGCACGACGTGGTCGAGGACGTACCGTGGCTTGCCCTGGAAGACGTCGAAAGCCGGTTCGGCTCGAAAATCGCGGAACTGGTGGACGGGTGCACCAAGCTGGCGCGGTTTCACCTGGACCGCGCGGCCATAAAAGACCTCACCCACAGCAAGATCTTCATCAGCGCCAGCCGCAGGCTCGGCGTGCTCATCATAAAGCTTGCCGACCGCCTTCACAACCTGCGCACCCTCCATTATCTTCCGCTGACCAAGCGCCAGCGAATCGCGCAGGAAACGGTCGAAGTTTACGCGCCCATCGCCGCCCGGTTGAACCTCTACGGCGTAAAGCGCGAGCTCTATCATCTCGCACTTTCTTATCTTTACCCCAAAAAAAGCAAAAAGATTCTCCACATCGTGCGCGACAGGCGCAACTCGGCGGACGTTTCCAGCATCGAAGCGACCATCGAGCGGCTGCTGGCCGCAAACGGCCTCGCGGCCACCGTGCGCCCCCGTCCCAAGGGGCTGGGGAGCTACTACGACCCGCTCAAACGCACCCTCGATGCCCAATATCCCGAAAATTACGTGGATTTCGCCGTCGTTTTGAAAACCTCAGAAATCCTGTCGTGCTACAAAGTGCTGGGACTGATCGCCAATAACTTTCCTTCCGTTCCCCGAAGCCTCCGGGACTTCATCGCCAACCCCAAGACCAACGGCTACCGCAGCCTCCACATCCGGATACACGTGGGCGGCAACAACTACCTGGTAAAAATCCGCACGGCGGAGATGGAGGAATGCGCGGACGGGGCGCTGCTGCGCACCTGGGACGCGCAGCGGGAACTGAGCGACGAGCACTGGCAGGAGATCAGCGAACTTTTGCGGGACATCGGCGAATACGGCGGGGCCGCCACCCAGAGAAAAGCGCTCATCCGGCTTTCGGAAGCCGAAGAAATCTACACCTACAGCCCGCTGGGCGACATTTATAACCTGCCCAAGGACAGCATCGTTCTCGACTTCGCCTACCGCATCCATTCCGAACTCGGCGACCACTGCGACGGGGCCTTCGTAAACTCCGTGTGGTCCCCCGTCACCCGCCGGCTAAAGGACGGCGATACGGTGGAGGTGGTCACGTCGGCCGAACCCCTGGACGTCGACCCGGACCTGGAAGCGCTCTGCAAGACCCCGAAAGCCCGCACCGCCATCAACAGGCAGCTCCATCAAAGACGCCTGCACTTCGCCCAGGAAACGGGCAAGGACATTTTGCTCCAGGAAATCGTCCGGCACAAACTGCCCGCTACGGTGCTTGAAGACGAGAGATTGCGGCTCATGCTGGAAATTCTCAACATGAAGGACCTCCAGGAGCTCTACATCAGGCTGGGCCAGGATCTGACGTCCCCGGAACTCGTCCTGTACTACCTGGGCACCGGGCAGGCAAGCGACGAAGCAAAGCGTCGCGAGGCCGGGCCGTCCCTCGCCTACGAACACAACCTGATTCACGTCTCCGGCCTGGACAAAGCCATTTTCAAATTCGCGCGCTGCTGCAATCCCCTCCCCGGCCAGGACGACGTGGTGGCCATCCTGAGCGAGCGGGGCATCACCTTTCATAACCGAAACTGCCAGGACCTGCACCAAAGACACGCTCTCCAGCCCCAGCAGTTGCTCGACGTAAAATGGAACACCCAGGCGGTCTGGCGCCACTCGCTGTCTTTCAGCATCAACATCGTCGATCAAAACCTGCGGGACCTTCTTCCAAACCTGTCCAACCTTCCCCCCGACATCCGAATCCAGCACATCAGCAGCGGCATAGACCGGCACAACCAGGAAATGGTGTCGCTGAACGTCGTGCTGAGAAGCTTCGAGGAGGCCGCACAATTCTTCAGCCTCCTGCCGGCGGAACGCACCGTAGTCGATGAATTCGCGCGGGAAGGCGGCCCCAGAAATCTCCAACCGGCAGCGTGCGGCATCATGGTTTAATGCTCTTTTGCTTTTAAGACTTAACCATAATGAAAAAGAACGGGGAGATGTTTCTCCCGCCTGGAATTCGGCAGTTGCCCCGTAAGGTGAGGTGATTCACCTTCCATTTGTAGCAATCCCATGGGGTTTAATAGAGCCGGCCGGGAAGGCGGCGCCTTCCCGGCCGTGTTTGGTGAAGATGCTGAAAGAGTGTTACCCGCCCCAAGGCCCGTGCAAACGGCCACGGGCCCAATCTCTTCGGACGCTAGCGGACTCTGAGAGTGGCGCTGTTGCTCGTCGCGGTGCCTATTGTATTGGTCACAATGCACCGAAATCTCGCGCCGTTGTCGCTCCTTGAGGTCGCCGGCGTGGTATAGGAAGCCGAAACCGCCCCCGCAATGTTGACCCCGTTTTTCTGCCACTGGTACGAAAGCGGAGCCGTCCCGGTGGCGGTCACCGAAAAAGTGGCCGTTTGCCCTTGCCTGACGGTCTGGCTGGAAGGCTGAACGGTTATGGCCGGCGCGCTGACTACGGTGAGAGTGGCGCTGTCGCTGACGGTGCTGCCCGCCGAATTGGTGACGACACAGCGAAATGTTGCGCCGTCGTCACCGGCTCTGGTCACCGGAGTGGTGTACGAAGCGGAGGTTGATCTCGAAATGTTGACGCCGTTTTTTTGCCACCGGTAGGAAAGAGGCGCGGTGCCGGTGGCGGCGACCGTAAACGTCGCCCTCTGCCCCGCCTGGACCGTCTGGCCGGCCGGCTGCGTCGTGATGGTCGGGGCTCCCCCCAGGACGGTAAGCGTGGCGCTGCTGCTGACGGCGCTGCCCGCCGTGTTGGTCACCGCGCAGCGAAACGTCGCTCCGCTGTCACTGGCGGTGGTGGCCAGCGTGGTGTAGGAAGCCGAGGTCGCTCCCGAAATATCGGTCCCGTTTTTTTGCCACTTGTAAGAAAGAGGAGCCGTACCGGTGGCGGTCACCGTGAACGTCGCCGTCTGCCCCGCCTGAACCGTCTGGCTGGCCGGCTGCGTCGTGATGGCCGGCGGAGTACTCTGGACCACGACCACGGTAAGCGTGGCGCCGTTGCTGGTGGCGCTGCCCGCCGTGTTGGTCACCACGCAGCGAAACGTCGCTCCGCTGTCACTGGCGGTGGTGACCGGCGTGGTGTAGGAGGCCGAGGTCGCCCCCGAAATATCGGTCCCGTTTTTTTGCCACTTGTAAGAAAGCGGGGCCGTACCGGTGGCGGTCACCGTGAACGTCGCCGTCTGCCCCGCCTGAACCGTCTGGCTGGCCGGCTGCGTCGTGATGGTCGGCGGAGTACTTTGGACCACGACCACGGTAAGCGTGGCGCCGTTGCTGGTGGCGCTGCCCGCCGTGTTGGTCACCACGCAGCGAAACGTCGCTCCGTTGTCACTGGCGGTGGTGGCCGGCGTGGTGTAGGAAGCCGAGGTCGCTCCCGAAATATCGGTCCCGTTTTTTTGCCACTTGTAAGAAAGCGGAGCTGTCCCGGTGGCGGTCACCGTGAACGTCGCCGTCTGCCCTTGGGTGACGGTCACCGATGAGGGCTGCCGCGTGATCACCGGTTTCGTGGCGGCTTCGCAGTAACTCAACCCGCTGAAACCGTCGATGTAGTGGTTCTGGATATCGACCGCGGAAAGAGCCTTCCCGTAGACCGCCATTTCATCCAGGGTCCCGTTGAAATGATACCCGTCGCTGAGGTTCAGCCATCCCAAATTCAAGGCGGTGGCCGGAGCGGAAAACCCGTCCCGGAAGGAAATGCCCTGGGCAAAAGCATCGAGGGTCCCGTCCACGTACAGGAGATTTTCCCTGTTCGTCCCGTCCCTTACGGCCGCGATATGGTGCCACTGACCGTCATTGACCCGGATGGTGCCTCGCAGGAACCCCTCTCCCGTGGAACCGTCGCCGTTCTTGGCGATGAGCACGAAGGAGGCGGTGTCGTTTCCGCCGTTATCCCAGCATCCCGTCCACCAGTGCAGGCTATTCCCGGATTCTTCCGAATTTCTGCCCAGTATGACCTGGTTGCCCGTGCACCGGGTGCTCTTCTTCATCCAGTACTCGATGGTGAAACTGCCCCCCGCAGCCCAGTCAAACGCCGAATCGGCAGGCACATTGATGCCGGTATTCGTCGCGTTGAACACCTGCGCTCCATTGACCAGCCCCACCGCGGCACTCGGACACTGGCCGTAGCAGGACCCGTCATGCGTTCCAAAAAAATCATCGTACACGGTCCCCTGTTGCTCGTCGAGCTTCCAGTACGAGATGGTCCCGTCGATGCAGTCGGGAGCCTGGTCGACAATAATTTCGAACTCCTGGGTGGTCGTCCCGCTGCTGTTGGCGGCCGTAACCCCCACGGCATAAGTGCCGGTGCTCGTGGGCGTCCAGGAAATCTGCCCGGTGGTGGAATTTATGGTCATTCCAGTAGGATACGTCACCAAGGCGAAAGTCGGCGACGGACTTCCAACCGCTGCGACCTGATACGCGTAAGCCTGATTGACGAAAATCGAAGTAACCGGTGTGGAAGTGATGCGGGGAGCAACCGGGCCGCATGGCTGGAGGAAGGTCTTGAGGGCGTCGAACCACACTCCCGCCATCTTGGTGTAGCCCGTCGCATAAGGATGCAGATCGGTCCACATATCGCCTGCCGGATAGAGGGCATAGTTGATTCCGGCCCCGTTCTCCTGGTCCACGATGATGATCTTGTCACCATTCGCGATCCTGGTCTGCGCCATGGCCGCCACTTCGTTATTGAACCGGGTGGTGGAGGCGATCTCCGAGGAAGACGCGCTAGTGGCGCGGTTAATGATTTTAGCGAGCACGACGGTAATGTCTTTGTTGAAAGCAAAGATCCGGTCCAGGATGCGGCTGACGTCCGAACTAACCTGGTAGCCGTTGGTCCCGATATGGAGCAGGATGACGTCGGGCGGCTGGCTTGCCAGCC
>LUZZ01000070.1 GCA_001603845.1 Syntrophobacterales bacterium Delta_01
GTTCACGGTGGACGGCTACGAGGTGGAGACCGCGCTTTCCGGCCCGGACGCGCTGGAGCGGGTGAAAGAATGCTGTTTCGACATCTTCCTGGTGGACGTCAAAATGCCGGGCATGGACGGCATCGAGTTCCTCTCCCGCCTCAAGGAACAGCAGTCGGATGCCATGGTGGTCATGATGACCGCCCACGGCTCCATCCAGACCGCCGTGGAGGCCATGAAGCGGGGGGCCATGGATTACCTGTGCAAGCCCATCGACCCCAATGAGCTGTCGCTTTTGATGCAGCGCATCCTGGCCCAGAAAACGCTTCGGGAAGAAAACATCGCCCTGCGGGAGCAGTTGGTCGAACAGCAGGAAGGGTTCTACGACGTCTTTATCATCCATTCCGACCCCATGCGGAAAATATTCGCCACCATCGAGGAAGTGGCGCGATCCTCCGCGCCCATCCTGATCACGGGGGAAACCGGGGTCGGAAAAGAGATGGTGGCCAAGGCCATTCATCTCAGGAGCGACCGCGCCTGCGGCCCGTTTCTGCCCGTAAACTGCGGCTCCCTTTCCGAGTCTTTGCTGGAAAGCGAGCTGTTCGGGCATGAGAAGGGGGCGTTCACCGGCGCCGTCAAGGTCCGGCGCGGGCGCTTGGAGATGGCCAGCGGGGGGACCCTTTTCCTGGACGAAGTCGGCGAAATTTCGCCCAAAATGCAGATCAGCCTCCTGAGGGCGCTGGAGGACAAGAGCTTTACGCGAGTAGGGGGAAGCCGGTCCATCAATTCGGACTTCCGGCTCATCAGCGCCACGCACCGCGACCTACCGTCCATGATAAAAGAAAACCTGTTCCGGGAAGATTTTTTCTACCGCATCAACGTCATCACGCTCAGCATCCCGCCCCTGCGGGAGCGGCTGGACGACATCCCCGTCCTGGCGGACCATTTCCTCAAGCGCTACGTGCAGGAAACCGGCAAGCACCTGGAAGGATTCACCCAGCGGGCGCTGGGCCTTCTGAGTTCCTACCACTGGCCGGGAAACATCCGCGAACTCAGAAACGTCGTCGAACGGGCGGTGGTCATCGCACGGGGGCGGATGATCGGCGCGGAAGAGCTTACCTTCCTGAACCCGCCCGCCCATGCCGCCGCACCCGGAGGCGGGTGTTCGCTGCGGGAGCTCGAAATCAATCATATCAAGGCCGCCCTGGAAGCTTGCAACGGAAACGTCATGCGGGCGTCCAAACAGCTCGGAGTGGACCGGACCACCCTGACGCGCAAAATGAAGCGCTATAACCTGGCCCGCTCCTGATTCGGCCGCACATGGAAAAGACCGGGCCTTTTTCGTACAGGACGCCCGCTGTCTCGTCCGGGGCTTTCATCCAATCCTGAGGGATAGGCGAAATTGGCGCGGAAACGACCTCACAAGGGCAACAAGGCGCATATCTACATTGTCCCCCTGGGGGAAGTGCCCCCCGTGGCCGCCTCCATCGTGGCGGCCAACATCGAGACCGTGGTGGGACTGAACGCCGAAGTCCTGCCCCCCTTCCCCAGCCCCGAATATGCCTACGTTACCCTCCGCAGCCAGTATTCGGCCGGAAAGATCCTCAATGCCCTGGAATCCGTGGCGGACGACGGCGTTTTGAAGCTGGGGCTCGTGCAATGCGACCTGTGCACGGTGATCCTGAAATTCGTCTACGGCGAATCCCAGCTCGGCGGCAAAACGGCGGTGGTCTCCCTGTGCCGGCTCATGAGCCGGGACCCGGCTGAAACGTACCTGCGGGCGGCCAAAATCGCCATTCACGAAACCGGCCACCTGCTGGGGATCGGCCACTGCCACGCCCCCGATTGCCTGATGGTGTTCGCCAGCAGCCTGGAAAAGCTGGACTCGCTTCCCCTGAGGTTCTGCCCGGCCTGCCGGTACGAAATTGCCAGGAGCCTGAAGTGCTATCTGGAAGGAATTTGACCCGGCGGCCCGGCCTCCGGCACGCTCACTCACGGCGCGTGCGGCCGAACCCGGGGGGCAGGGAAAGGGACTGCTGCCCAAAAGTATATTAAAGTTCATCAATGGTGGAACGAACAAAAATAGTGGAATGAACGAAAATCCCCCTCCTTGCGACAGGAGGGGAGTTCATGGAGCGTCGTCCCTAAAGTCAACAGCATTGCTGCCCCTCCCGCCAAGGGAGGGGAGTAGTCCGTAATTTTGGCGGCTTCTTACTGAAATTTTGGTTTTGAGCAACAGCCCCGGAAACATTTCCCCCCGCTCCTTTGCGAAACGGCCGCGTCCCATTCTTTGCGGGAGCCGGTATTATTTCAGAAACTCTTCGACCAGCCGGTCCCAGCCGATTTCGGGAACCGCCCCGTAGATGTCCCTGATTGCCTCGCCGCCGCTTGCCATCCGGGGGTAGCGCGCATCCGAACTCAGCAGCCTGCCGAGCCGCGACGCCTCGTCGTCGATCCAGCCCAGGCTTTCCGAATCGAAAAACAGGTTCTTGAGGTTTTTGCGCAGGTTTTTGGGCTGGACCACCATCAGCCACCCGTCCACGTAGGGGGCGTCGTTGGCGGTATTGGCTTTTTTAAGAATCTCGTGGTTTACGGCCACCACCTCGCCGTCCACCGGGCACAGGGCGGCGGCTTCGTTGCCGGAGCGCTTCAGGACCGCGGCGGGGCTGCTCTGGCCGACCTTGGCCCCCAGGGCGGGCATCTTGATTTCATCCTGCGGCCCCAACAGGCGGAGGGCAAAATCGTCCATCCCCACCCGCACCCGGCCGCCGTATTCCACGCGCGCCCAGGAATGGCCGTGGTGATAATAGTAATCCCTGGCGACGTCGAAACCGGACGCCTTGTCAATCGCCGGCCGGCTGAGGTTCGGCAGGTAGCTCGTGTCTTCGATCATCTGGTCGAAATGGCATTTTTCGCAATTGTACGCATACGAACACAACCCGTACGGGATCCGGCCGCTCAGCATGTGGCGGCACTTGCCCTTGCGCATCATCAGCACCATCCTGGCGGGACGGGTGTCGGTCGATCCGGAGGCCTTCCGCTGCTCTTCGAAGTTGGCCAGGACCCGCTGGTCGAAAGCGCACCCCAGGCAGTCGAAAGCGTTCATGCACCGGGTGGGCTTGACCACCCCCGCCCTGCTCCACACGCACATGTCGTTGTCCATTGAAAAAACCACGGGCTGCTTGGTCTGTTTGTGTTCTTTTTCGTCCATGCTGGTCCTCCTTGGGGTCTGGACATTCGTTATGTTATCGAAAGGGTTCGCATACCAGGCGGATTGATTACGGTTGCCCTGGATAAGGCAGAATTCGTGCCAGGGTATTTGCATCCTGCGGCGATTTGCAGCATTGAATTAACTCATTGATATCAATGGACTAATCTGTATCGGCCCCAAACCGGGCACCCAGCCGGCAGCGAGGCAGATTGCATCATCCGGCCGCTTTTAGGTCGTATTCACAAGTCAAAACAACATCTTAACGTCATGATGCATTTTGCATCACAGCCGGGCGATTTGCAGCACTCTGCACGATCCTGCCCCTCACTGCGGCAAAATGCGGCAGGCCGCCTGTTCCGCCTCGACGCGGGCAACAGGAGGCAAAAACGAAAACCGGCGCCGTAAAATTTCCCCACCCCGCCCGCAAATGGATTAATATTTCGCTTCGAAGCCGATGCGGTGCATAGCCTGGGTTTGTCGCGCCCGCTTTCGGGTTTTATGTTCCGGGAGTGAGAGCGATCCTGTCCGATACCGGGGAGATAAAGGCATGGAGAGCAGGGTAGTCTATTTCGAAGAGAGAAAACCGGAGAACACGGAGGTGACCTTCCGCCTTGTCCGGGAAAAACTGGAGGCGGCAGGGATAAAAAAGCTGGTGATCGCCTCGACCACCGGGACCACGGCCCGAAGGGCCATGGAATTTTTTAAAGACTCGGGTGTAAAGCTTGTCGTGGTGCCTCACCAGTTCGATTTCCGCCGGAAAGTGAATCCCTTCCCGCCGGAGCTGGTAAAAGCTTTGAGAGACGCGGGCCACGAAGTCCACTTCGGCACCATGCTGTTTCACACCAACGGGCTGTACGAATCCAACGTCCCGATCCTCATGGGAAACCTGCTGCGCTGCTTCAGCCAGGGGGTCAAGGTGTGCTTCGAAATCGTGCTCATGGCAACCGATGCGGGCCACGTCGCCCCGGGCGAGAAAGTGATCGCCGTGGCCGGGACGGTGAGAGGCTCGGACACGGCGCTGGTCATGCAGGCCGCCTCTTCGCAGCACCTCAAGCGGCTCCGCGTCCACGAGATCCTGTGCAAGCCGCTCAATCCGCTGAACATCGACGAGGTGCACGCGGAGGAAGACGCGGCACAGGGCCGGACCCCGGAGCGCGCATCCGACTAAGCGGGTGCGCCGGGCGTTCGGCACGCCGCACTTGCACGCGCAGCCCAATCCCGTGAGATACGGGGGGGGAAACATTTCTTCCGCTCTTTTTCATTAGTCCAAATCTTGAAGGCCAAATAGCACAATGGAGCGGATGTGGCTTTCACCGAGGGGTTTACAAAACGATGGGTAAAACCGACGAAGTCATCTTGGAGGTCTTTTCCGATTACGCTTGCCCCTGGTGCTATTTCAGCGCCGGGAATGTTGAAAAGCTCAAAGCGGATCACGGAACGACGGTCCGGTGGATTGTCTATCCCCTGCACACGGAAATACCGGAGGAAGGTACCGACCTGGAGGAGCTTTTCAGGGGACACGAGACCGAACTTGCCGCCACCGTTGAGCGCCTGGGAAAGGTAGCCGCCGAACGGGGGATCCCCTGGGTCGCCCGCTCCCGAACCTACAATAGCCGGCGCGCACAAGTGCTCGGGAAATGGGCCGAATCGGTCAACCGGGGGGACGAGTTTCGCACGGCCGCTTTCCGGGCTTATTTCGTTGACGGGAAAAATATTGCCGACATTTCCGTTCTGAAAGAACTCGCCGGAGCAATCGGCCTCGACGGCCGGGAGGCGGAGCGGGCCCTGGCCGAACATGCTTTCGAGGAGGCGGTGGACCGCGACTGGGAGTATTGCCGCGCCTGCGGCGTCACGTCGATCCCCACGTTCATGGCAGGCGGCAAAAAAGTGGTCGGCGCCCAGCCCTACCGGACCATCGAAGACCTCGTGAAGACCGGGAGGGGAAACCTGATAACCTTATAAAATGAGCAATGAGCCTTTGATGCGGTCCGATAAGGCATCATCGGCAAACACAGGCAGGCCGGCTTCATCGCCTCCACGAAAATAAGCGGGAGGTCATCGGGTACGACTATGCCGGCGAAGACGTATGCCCCGAGGCGTCCCGGCTACTGGAGGGTTGGATACGAGCTGGAGGAATAACTCGTCTGCAAGGGGTTGACCTCTCATGGCAAAGAAGCGGTTACGATTAGGGAACCTCCCGCCACGTTATCGTTTTGCCCTGAACCAGTACAAGGAAACCAGGTGGAGCAAATGCCCGATATGCGGCAAGTTCACCTATATGAGAAAATTCCCCCTGCTCATCCATATCGATGGATTCGGCTTTCTGGCATTGGGCAAGACATGCCGTTACTGCGCCAAGTGTGAGTTCATCATAGCCCACCAGGACGATCTCGAACATATCCTCACCGAAATCTTTTCCGAACCCTACCCGGATATTGTCGGAAATGAGTACCTGGTGGTAGGAACAATGGAAAAGAAGGTATGGCAGGAAGGAATGATCCAGCCCATGGAGTTGCAAGACATATGGGACCACACGGCGGATATCAAAAAATACCTGTCTTTGAGATATGAACCCGGAGGCCGGCTGCCTCCCGACCCGAATGCCCCGGCGGAGTCCCGGAAAGCTCGCACCAAGCCGCGGCAACGGCGTTAGGCGGGTCTCAGAACCGGAGGACTTCGTCGCCGGGATGGGCTCGTCCGGGTACTCGGCACGCACGCGCTCGGGCATGCGGCCGAATCTCCGGGAGGGGAAATATATCCCCGTTCTTTTTCATCAGTCTGATTTTGGGAGCAAAATAGCCTGAGATATCCTACGCTTGCGAGTCCCAGGGCTGCCGCTCGGGGACCGGTAGCTCGGCAAGTCCCGCCGCTCATGTGCTCTTCCTGGTCCTTTTCGATTTTCGCCGTTTCTTTTGCACCGGCTTGATTTTGTCGGATACCGATTTGAAGAAATCATCGTTCAGCTTCGATTCCAGACTCACCCATTCTCTTTCCACGTCCCCGGACCAAATGGCTTTCCTGTAGGCTTCAACAACCATGGACATGGTCGTGGAGTCTTCCTGTTTGCTCAGGGTGACTATCTTGACGATGCTCACGTCGTTGCTGCAAATCGCGGGATACATGGGCTCCAACTCGGGGGGGATTTTCTTCTTGACGGTCCTAACCTGCTCGTCGGAAACGCTTTCCAGCGTGTCGCCGTTTTGGAGCATGGTTTCCACAACGGCGCTCATACACTTCGGAAACGGCGCGTTGAATGTTTCAGCGCGGGGTGAAACGGACTTGGCCACCAGCATTTCCGGGGCGGCGGTTTCCTTCTGGCCGGCATTGTCTTTTTTCATTCCCGGAACGCCCTTGACCGCCGTGGACAGTAAAACCGCGGCCGGAGCGACACACCCGAAAGAGAATACCACGCACAAGAGCAAGAGAAACCTGGCTTGTCTCAATTTGGTCCTCCTCCATATATATTCGGTATAATTGACAGAATAAGGGCGGTGCACTGCTGTCCGGTTAAGAATCAATAAATAGGCCTGAGTTCCGCCTTTTGTGGTATAGTG
>LUZZ01000454.1 GCA_001603845.1 Syntrophobacterales bacterium Delta_01
GGGGCAGGGGGAGGGGGTTGATATCGCTAAGTTTTTCACCCCCACCCTGCCTCCCCCATCAAAGGGGGAGGCGCTAAAGTCAACAATTTTGTCCCTTGACGGGAGGGGAGTTCATGGAGCGTCCCCCTGAAGTCAACAGCATTGCCCCCCGCGGCTGTCTCGTCGCCGCTTGAACCGGCAGCCCCCCGCCGGCCGCCGTCTTCCCGTGGACGCCTACTCCAGGCGGCCGATATCGTAGTGCTTGGCCACGACGTTCAGCGTTTCCACCACGGCGGCATCCAGGGGAATCCCCTCCCGGCGCCGTTTTTCCGCCAGGTCGTATTCGATCTCGCCCGGCAGCGCGATTCGGCCTCCGTCCCTGGCCGGAAGGCCCTTGATGCGCCGGATCACCGCATCGACGCTCTTCTTGAAATTCTGGGAAGGCATGAAGCGGGAAACGTCCAGGGCGCAGAAGAAATGGCCCGTGCGGGCCGGCCCGCTGGTATCCACGATGGTCTTCACATCCCCCGTGAGGCACGAATCGCTCAGCACCCCGCACAGGATATCCACCATCAGGGAAAGCCCCGACCCCTTGACTCCGCCGATCGGTTCCAGGCTCCCCTTGAGCGCTTCGCGGGGGTCCGTGGTGGGCCGCCCTTCGGCGTCCGTGGCCCACCCCTCGGGAATGGGACTTCCGGTCAGCGCGGCGTGCCGGATCTTTCCGCGCGCCACCACCGAAGTGGACATGTCCAGGACGATGGGTTTTTCCGCCCCGGCGGGAACCGCGATGGCGATGGGATTGGTCCCCAGCAGGGGGGCCAGCGTGCCGTAGGGATTCATGGCGGGGGAAGAATTGGTGGAAACGATGCCGATCATGTCCTGATCGAGGGCCTGCATGGCATAAAAGGAGGCGATGCCGAAGTGGTTCGAGTTTCTCACCGCCACAATACCGGCGCCGTGGGTCCGCGCTTTCTCGATGGCCCGGCTCATGGCGCGCTGCCCGGCCACCTGCCCGAACCCGTTGGCGGCATCCAGCAGCGCGGTGGCCCCTTCGTCCCGGCTGAACTGCATGGCGGCCGAAGGAGTCATGACACCGGTTTCCACGCGCTGGACATAAGCGGGCAATCGCACGATCCCGTGGGATTTCACTCCCCGCAGGTCCGCGGCGATCAGGCAGTCGGCAAAAACGGGCGAAAAATCACCGCTCAACCCCACCGATTCGATCACCCGGACGATGAAACTTCGCAACCGATCGACACTGTAAAGCGATTCCATCGGAATTCCCCATTCTCCTCACATGACGTTTCTTGCGCTACTTCCGTCCGGCGCGCGGCGCCTGTTCCATCAAAGCGGGGGAATGAGCGGCGGCGGTCGCTCCCACGGCCCTGCCTCCCGGCCGCGCGAACCCGCCGAACCTGCCCCGGGCCGTTCCCTTGCCTCCGCCTACTTGGTGATCTGGCAGATCCAGTCGAAGGAGTCCCCTCGTTTCACCCGCTTGAGCTGCAGACTGCACTTGTAGAGGCTGGCTTCGTAGAACGTGTTCACCAGCTCCACCGGACGCCCCTTTTCCGCATACATGGTTCTTTCCATAAGAAGCGTCGGGGCGCCGGGGGCGATGCCCAGGTGCGAAGCCACCTCCTCGTCCGCAAAGGACGCCTCCACCGTCTGGAACGCTTCCGTAAAATGAATTTTCATGTCCTCTTCGAGAATCCGCACCAGAGACTTTGTCATCAGGGTCTCTTCGTGCAACTCCCGCCCGATCTCCAGCGGCAGGTAGTTGACGGTGAAGGCCCGGACATCCTCCGGCACCACGCGGTCCCGCTTTATCCTGACCACATACCGGTCCTTGTCGCTCAGTTCGAGCTTCCTGCGGATGAGCGGAGCGGGCTCCACCTCATCTTTTTGCACGGTGAGGGTCGTGGATTTTTTGAGCGGCAGGAGGAGCTCGTTGGTCATGCCGATGTGCTTGAGGTACATGCTCCGGATCAGTTCTTCGTTGTCCGTCACGAAGGTCCCCTCACCGCGCTTGCGGATCAGAAGCCCCTCCTCCACCAGGGAAGACAAAGCCTGGCGGATGGTCAGACGGTTCACGCTGAACTGGCTGCCCAGCTCGTGTTCCGACGGAATTTTGTCGCCGTGACCGTAGTGCCCATCCAATATCCAATACTTGATGGTGCGTCGAATCTGGTGATAAACGGGAAGAACCGGGTCCATTGCAAATCCTGATCTGCTTGTTATTCGTCATTGATTATCATTGGCGCGATTGAAAACCGGTGCCCGCCGGCAGGTCCCCGCGACGGGAACCCGGAACCGGCAAATAAAAACTCTCGTCGCCTCGCCGCCCGCCGGATGCGGGAAAGATGGGCCGGGCACCCCATTTCAAACACCCCGACCGACCGCCCCCACCGAACTTCGATGCCCTCGCGGCGCCTCGCTTTTTGCGGAAAAGCTTTCGGACACACGGTCAAACCGCCGTCATTGGCCTTTTTTCACTCTTCTTTCCGCCCGTCCGCTCCGAAAGGACGCGGCGAAAAATAGAGGGTTTTTCAGATTTATTTGTCTACTCATCTAGAC
>LUZZ01000071.1 GCA_001603845.1 Syntrophobacterales bacterium Delta_01
CGTGCTGGTACTGGCCGACCCCGATCGATTTCGGGTCGATCTTGACCAGTTCGGCCAGCGGGTCGATGAGGCGCCTTCCTATGGACACCGCTCCGCGCACCGTCAGGTCGTGATTGGGAAATTCGTCGCGCGCCACGCTCGATGCCGAATAGATGGAGGCGCCGCTCTCGTCCACCATGACCACCTGGATCCCGTTCGGAAGACCCAGCCCCCGGATAAACGACTCCGTTTCCCGGCCCGCCGTGCCGTTGCCGATGGCTACGGCCTCCGTTTCGCACGTTTCCGCCAGGCGGCGGATGCGCTCGGCCGCCTTTTCCGATGCCTGCGCCCCGGAGTGCGGGTATACGGTCTCGTTGTGGACCAGCTTTCCCTGTGGGTCCAGGCAGACCAGCTTGCACCCCGTGCGAAAGCCCGGGTCTATGGCCATCACCTTTTTGAAGCCCAGGGGCGGAGCCATCAGGAGATGGCGCAAATTATCGGCGAAGACCTGGATGGCCTCCCTGTCCGCGCGGAGCTTGGATTCGTTTTTCATCTCCGTTTCGAGCGAGGGCGCCAGGAGCCTTTTATAGCCGTCGTGTACGGCGGCCTTTACCTGGCGGGCCGCCGCGGAATCGTTTTTGATGAAAATGGATTCCAGCAGCTCCAGGGCTTCGCTTTCGGGCGGCTCGATCCGCACCGCCAGGAAGTTTTCCTTCTCGCCTCGCCGCACGGCCAGTACGCGGTGCGACGGCGCGCCGCGGAGCGGTTCTTCCTTGTCGTAGTAGTCGCGGTATTGAATCCCTTCCGCTTCCTTGCCGGCAACCACCCGCGATCGTAGCGTCGCCCGTTCGGAAAACAGCGCCCGGAGCTTCACGCGGGAATCGGTGTTCTCGTTTACCCATTCAGCGATGATGTCACGCGCGCCGGACAGGGCTTCTTCGGCGGAGACGATCTCGTGTTCCGGGTTTACGAATTGCCGGGCACGCGCCTCGGGCTCCAGTTCCGGAGCCTGCTCGAAGAGCGCCGACGCCAGCGGCTCCAACCCTTTTTCCCTGGCTATGGCCGCTCGTGTGCGGCGTTTGGGCCGGAAGGGCAGGTAGATGTCCTCGATTTCGGCAAGGGTCGCCGCCCCCGCGATGCGTTCTTCCAGTTCGCCGGTGAGCTTATCCTGCTCGCGCAGCGACTTCAAAACGGCGCTCCTGCGCTTGTCGATCCCGTCCAACTGGGCGATCCGGTCGCGGATCGCCGCAACCATCGTTTCGTCGAGAGAGCCGGTCGCTTCCTTGCGGTACCTGGCGATAAACGGCACGGTGGCGCCTTCTTCCAAAAGACGCCCCGTCGCCTCGACCTGGCGGGGCTGGAGGTTCATTTCGCGGCATATGGAGTCCAGGTGTTGCGGATTCATGGCATCCTTTCGGTTGGTTGCGTGAAACTTTCGGGTATTTCGCCGGCGCTATTATAGCATAAAGGCGGGGAGCCGTTCACGGGGTTGCCGTCTCCCGTCCCGTTTCTGCGCGACGCGGGAACCGTTCAATCCGATCCCGGGCACTTGCTTCCCGAATCGTTTATGTTTAGCATGCTTCCTACGGCAGTTTGGGATCCCGTTCGTCAGGGATCGACTTCACGTTGAATACGGCCTTTCCGGAGGCTGTTTTTCCTCCTGCCCGCCCGGCAAGAATGCTATTTTCTCATGGACGGCGGCGGGCGCATAGTGTGAAAGTAATAACAAGTACACATATCTTCATTTTGCGATTGGGCATCCTGCTTTCATTTGGAATCTCAGCTCCTTATTTTTGATGATTATAGGAACAAGCAGCCGGAAGCGAATTACTTTCTTGCACAATTTGCTTGACAAAGCTCAACTAGGTATGCAATGGAATAGCCGGAGTCGGAAAAGTTGTGAAGAAAAGTGCTAGTAATTCGCGTTTCCGGCCTGCGATTCCCCGTGCCGCTCTGTAAGCTTGCTCGTCTTCAAGTTCCTGTTCCATCTTCTATTGCGCCAATGAAGTCTCAGTTCGTTCCTATGTTGTTCTGATCGCCTTTTGAGGTTGTTTTTTGATTGGTCTCACCTGGCGAAAAGAAGATGGAACCGATCTGATGCGGTTCCAGTCAATTCTCGTACTACAGTGGTCTTATCTCCCGAGTTTCGAACCGTTGGCTTCCGACGGCTGAGTTGAAAGCCGCTCCATGGGGCCTGAGCGTGGTTTCCCGTGGCACTCGAACGGTGCCGCAAGGCGGGAAGCGCTTGGTTCCGGCGGAGCAGTTAGGCGGGCGACAGAGGCGGCAGAATATCCTGTCCGCTTTCAAGGCAGTCAAAATCGTCAAAATCGAAGCAATGAATGGACCGGAGTTTTTCGCCGGCCGGTTTTAGTGAACGGCGTGCTCTTCGTGCGGGGTTGCGTTTTGCCCCGAGGAGCGGTGTTGCGGGGCCGGTGTGCCGACTGGCAGCAGCGGCCGTTGTGCCGTGCCCGGCGGTGAAACCCGGAGCTGAACGGAAAGGGGGTGGTGCAGCAGATCGAGGGATTTCGATTCCCGTTTTATTATTTATTTTCGTAGAACCATTCATACTTCTTTGAAAGGAGAATTCATCATGGCGGGACCAACTCATGGGAATCCGGCGGTTGTCGGGCTGGCAGGTTTCGGTGTCACCACGCTGTTGCTTCAGTTTCACAACCTTGGCTGGTGTGGAACGGGGGTTATTTTTTGTTGCGCTTTGATGTTCGGCGGTGCTGCGCAACTGCTAGCTGGGCTGCAGGAGTTCAAGGCCGGGAATAACTTCGGATACAGTGCCTTTTCGGCATACGGAGCTTTCTGGCTTGCCCTGGGTTTTATTTTCCTCATCATGGATCTGCAGGCGGCACCCAATACCTTCATCGGCCATCATCTCAAAATCACCGGGACGGATTTGGGCTATTTCCTCCTGGCTTACACGGTGTACACGGCGATCATGTTCATCGGTTCGTTTGCGGTTCACACGGCGATGATGCTCACTTTCCTCACTCTTTTGCTCGGGTTCATCGGCCTTGACCTGGTTTTCCTGGCCGACATGAAGAGCGTCCTGACCCTCACCGCGCTCGACCTGGTGGTGTGCGCCCTTCTGGCCCTGTACATGATGGCCCATGTCATCTTCCTCCAGGTGTTCGGCAGGAATGTGCTGCCGGTCGGCAAGCCCCTGGTCAGCAAACCTGCCTAGGCGGCCGAACCTGCGTAGCCGATAAAAAAGCCGGCAGGGCAAAGGCCCGGTTCCGGCAGGCGATGCAGTAGAAAATAAACCCGGCGCTGCACTCCCCCATGCAGCGCCGGTTTATTTTTAAACGTGCGAAGGAATTTCGCTTTCCGTCCGCGAGGCGGGGGCGGGTCAGCCGGCGGTGAAATCGCGCCGCACGATTTCCATCAGGTGTTCTCGCGTGTTGAGTGCCGGGTCTTCCAGCACCCGCTCGAAAAGTTTCCTGAGCACCCTTCCCACCTCGGGGCCCTGCGAAAGCCCCAGCGCCCTCATGATGTCCCCGCCGCCGACGGCCAGGTCCTGGATCCTCATGGCGGAAATGACTCCCACCTGCTCCCGGAGCCTGCCGTGAAACCGCTCCAGCTCCTGCCAGCCGGCCTCTCCTTCGACCGTGCGCTGGGAGGCGGCAAGGGCTACGAAGTCATCGAGCAGTTCGGTGCCCACCCGGGCGATGAATTGCCGGATGCGGGAATCGCTCCATCCCTCCGCATCAGGCGGCAGCCGGTTTTCGACGAGGCACGACACCTCTTCGATCTGCCGGTTGGACATGTTCCACTTTTTCATCCTGGCCGAAGCGGCCAGGGCGCTTTCCCTGCGATAGTCGAAGGGGGATTCCCCGCCGCCGCCCGTCTCCCGGACCGGGACGGCGCAGTTTTGAAGCAGGGCCGCCAGGCGCACGCGCAGCCGTTCCGGGCAGTGGACGACGCAGAGCAGGGAGTGGCGGTAAATGTCGAGCCCCGATCCGGGAAGGGCGTCCACGCGGTCCCGCGCGGCCAGTTCGGGAAGAATTTGACGGATCGCCCCGCTTTTCCCGAGAAGATCGAAGGCATCGACCGGATAGCGGGCGAGCAGAATTTTACATACCTCGTCGCGGATTCTTTCCGCCGACACCTTTTCGAGCGTTTCCGACAGCCGGTGCATGGCCCGGAAAGTGCCGGGATCGACGGCGAAACCGTAGGCGGCGGAAAGGCGCCCCGCCCGGAGGATTCTCAGCGGGTCTTCGGAAAACCGGGCGGCCGGGTCGCCCACCGCCCGCAGGAGCCGTTTTTTCAAGTCGTCCCTGCCGCCGAACGGGTCGATCAGGAGACCTTCCGGGTAGGACAGCGCCAGGGCGTTCATCGTGAAATCGCGCCGGCTGAGATCTTTCAGGATCCCGGCTTCGCCCGGCGGGGCATAACTGGTCACTTCGATATCCCGGCTCCGGGTGTGCACCTGGACGGTCCCGTGTTTGAGGCCCACCGGGATCACCCTCGGAAAGAGTCGCATGATCCATTCCGGTCCGGCTCCGGTCGCCAGGTCCCAGTCCTTGGCGGCGAGGCCCAGCAACCGGTCGCGCAGCGCTCCCCCGACGATCCACACGTCGAACCCTTCGCCATGGATTTTTTCCATGACCCGGAGTACGTCGCGGGGGACAAAGGAAAGACCTGCGGGTTCGGATGGAATGGTCATCGGACTTCCCGGCCGAAAAGGTAAATTTTATTAAAGCGGCACGAATATCGCGCCGTTATCTTCTTGGGAACCATGATTTTTTATACGCACCCCGGGCGCTTTCGCATGAAATTTTCTACCGGGTCTCCAAATAGTTGTGGAAAAGCTTGATCTTTTCGGAATCGCCAATATAATGGATTGCGAAGTGGTGAGGCAAGCCGGAAGGCGGGGTCGGTTCACACAACAGGTGAGGCGGGTTTTGATGAATACGGAGCGGGCATACGAAACGATGGCAGAGGCCAACCGCATTATCGAAGATTTTTCGCCGTCGAAGTACGCCTTCTATGTAACCGTGTTTTTGATCGAAATCGCGCTTTGTTTCGTTCTTCTCTATTCCATCTAGGTGTGGACCGGAACCATGAGCGGCTGTAATCCCAGGATGTTTTGGCCGGTATCCCTTGAAAGCAGGCATATGTTGCGTTCCCTCGCTCTACTACTGCTAGGCATAATTAGCCTGTTCGATCAGGCAGGGAGGACTCCGGCCTTTTTCTACCTATGAAGCTCAATCAGAATTGGACAATTGAAGGCCGCGGGTTCTCCCCGCGGCCTTTTGCGTTTTATGGGCCTTTTCCCCGGTTTTTGAAAAAAATATTCCCGGAAATTTTCCGGACCGGACGCCGGAAACAGGATGCGAAGGAGTTAAAAAATGAGCCGAAGAATTCATATTTTCGATACTACTCTCAGGGACGGGGAACAGATCCCCGGCGCAAAATTGAATAAGAGGCAGAAAATAGAAATCGCCGAGCAACTTGCCAGGCTGGGAGTCGACGTGATCGAAGCCGGGTTCCCGTGCTCTTCGCCCGACGACCTGGCGGC
Source organism: Syntrophobacterales bacterium Delta_01 (assembly GCA_001603845.1). Lineage (GTDB taxonomy): Bacteria > Desulfobacterota > Syntrophobacteria > Syntrophobacterales > Syntrophobacteraceae > SbD1. Next base: position 5,510 of record LUZZ01000071.1, read on the forward strand.
CGTGAAGCTGATCGCTCAGATGATACGGGGGCCGATCATCGCCGGGCTGGCGCGCGCGGTCAAAAGCGACATCGATGCCGCGTGGGAGGCGGTCCGGGAGGCTGAGAGACCCAGGATACACGTTTTTCTCGGCTCGTCGGACATTCACCTCAACAAAAAACTGCGCAGGGACCGCAACGCCGCTCTTGACCTGGCGGTGGAGGCCGTAAAGTACGCCAAAGGCTTTTGCAACGACGTGGAGTATTCCACCGAGGACGGTTCCCGTACGGATTTCGAGTATTTGTGCCGCGTCATCGACGCCGCGGTAAGCGCGGGCGCAACGGTGATCAACGTCCCGGATACCGTGGGGTACGCGGTCCCGAACGAATACGGCGAGCTGATCCGGAGGCTGCGGGAACGGGTCCCGGGCCTCAGCCAGGTGATCCTCAGCGTCCACTGCCACAACGACCTGGGACTGGCGGTGGCGAACAGCCTGGCCGCGGTGCACAACGGGGCGGACCAGGTGGAGTGCACGATCAACGGGATCGGCGAGCGCGCCGGCAATGCGTCCCTGGAAGAGCTGGTCATGATTCTCAAGACCCGCTACGCCGACCTGGCGGAAACGGGGATCAACACCCAGGAGATCTACCGTACCAGCCGCATGGTGAGCCGGGTGATGAATATCCCGGTCCAGCCCAACAAGGCCATCGTGGGGGCCAACGCCTTCGCCCATTCTTCCGGGGTCCACCAGGACGGGGTCCTCAAGGACCGGACGACCTACGAAATCATGAAGCCCGAAGACCTGGGGATCAAGCAGCATGCCATCGTGTTGACCGCGCGTTCGGGCCGCGCCGCCCTCAAGCACCGGCTGGGCGGGCTGGGCTTCAACCTGGACAAGGACGTTTTCGAGCGCGTCTACAATCGTTTCATCAACGTGGCCGACCGGAAAAAAGAGATCGGGACCCGCGACCTGCAGTCCATCGTGGAGATCGAAGTCTCGAAAGTCCCGGAAACCTACACCCTGCAGAGTCTCCAGATAATGAGCGGCAACACCATGGTGCCCCTGGCTTCGGTCACGCTGATAAAGGACGGCAAGGCTCTGACCGACGCGGCGGCCGGAAACGGCCCGGTGGATGCGGTGTTCAAGGGGATCGAGCGCATCATCGGGGTGCAGGGAGAACTTCGCGACTATGACCTGAAGGCGGTCACCATGGGGCGCGATGCGCTGGGCGAGGCGATGGTGAGGGTGCAGATCGGCACCACAGTCTATTCCGGCATCGGCACCAGCCCGGACGTGATCGAGGCGAGTGCCCGCGCGTATGTCAATGCTTTCAACCGTTACTTCATCAACGGACACGGACTGGATCCGGCCCAAAAGGCCCGCTGACCGTTCTGTCCATCCCGTCCCGAAAAACCGGGACGGGTTCCTCTCCCCGGCCCACCTTTACAAAAGGGGAAGCGGGAAACCGCGAGGGCCGCATCCCTCCCTTTATCCGGGGGAGGGATGCGGGGTGGGGGGCGACCGGTGGTTGCGTTCGATAGAAAAAGGCGGCCCTTTCGAGCCGCCTTTTTCATGACCGCAAGTGAAACTGTCCGTATTACTTGAGGAGAGTCAGGATCTGCTGCGGGGCTGAGTTGGCCTGGGCCAGCATCGCCATACCGGACTGTTGCAGGATCTGGTTTTTGGTGAATTCGGAGATTTCATCCGCCATATCGACGTCGCGGATGGCCGACTCGGAAGACGAGTAGTTCTCGATGCCCGTCGCCAGGTTTTCAATCGTGTACTGGAGCCTGTTCTGGTACGCACCGACCGAACCCATGTAGGAGTTGATCGAAGTGAGGGCCGCGTCGATGGCGTCCATGGCAGCCTGTGCACTGGCGGTGTCGCCGACGTTGATGCTGCCGCTGTCCACGCCGAGGGCGGTGGTCAGCGCCAGATCGAGGCTGATGTTGATCTGGTTGTCGCTGTTGGCGGTGGCGCCTACCTGGAAGGTCACCCCGGCGCCCGAAAGGCCGCCGGCTACCAGCTTCTTGTCGCCGTAGAACGTGGAATTGGCGATACGATCGATCTCGCCCTGGAGGGCGGTGAATTCGGTCGTCATCATGCTGTCGTCGGTCTGGCCGGAAGCCGCCTGGGTTGCCAGGGACTTCATACGCGTCAGAATGTCGTTGATCTTGGAATACGCGCCGTCAGCCACCTGGAGCATGGACTGGGCTTCCGTGGCATTCTGTGAGGCAACCTTCATCGACGCGATTTTTGCCGCAAAGTTGTTGGCAATCGCGTATCCGGCGGCGTCGTCTTTCGCCGAGTTGATTCTCAAACCGGATGAAAGGCGCTGAAGGGACTGGGCGATCTTCGAGTTGGTGTTGATGAGGTTATTGTGGGCGTTGATCGCCTCCATGTTGGTGTTGACTCTGAGACCCATGTGTTTTCCTCCTTGAAGTTGTTTTTGACATCCGTGTCAAATTTAATCCGGTCGTTTGGACCATCATCCCGCAGTACATCATCTCCCGCTTTGATCTAAGTATCGACAGGGGCGGAGAAGAACTTGAGATCTTTTTGACGGTGAGGGAGACCTGTTTGCGCTTCCGGCGACGGGCGAGGGGAGGGGGCTATGGCCCCGGATTTTTCGAGGCGGCCAGCGCCCGTTTCAGGCATTCTGCCGATTTTTCGGCCAGCCCGCGCAGCTTGTAGATCGAGGCCAGGTCGGCCAGGCTTTTGGGCTTGAGATCGATGAAGCGGGCCGCGGTTTCGTAGGCGAGTTGCGCCAGGCCCGGGTTTTTCAGTTCGAACGCCTTTTCGCCCAGCCATTCCCAGCTTTTGCCCGGGCTGCACCCGTGCCTGACCGACGCGTTGACCAGCTTGAGGACGTCTTCCCGGCGGTTCAAGCAGTAAAAGCTGTACGCCATGTGGAGCAGGATTTCCCCTTCATTGGGCAGGGGGTGCCGCGGGAAATAATCGGGCGAGGGTTTCCTGCCGAGGACCCTGCGGAAGGACTCGACGGCTTCCACGTGTTTTCCCAGTTTCTGGTAAAAGACCCCGATCTGGTAATTGTGGCTGGGGTTGCCGTCTACCAGGTTTTGGGCCTTGATCAGGCTGGAGAGGCACCCGTGGGCATCGTCCATCTGGAGATGGAGCCCTGCCAGGAACAGGTAGCCTTCCGGGATGAGGTGGTGACGGCGGTTCTCCTTCTCGAAGCGCTCCAGGGCGGCTTCCATGCAGTGCCGTGCTTCCTCCCTGTTGCCGAGCGGGGCGTGGGTCATTGCCAGGAAAAAGTAGAGTCCTCCGTGGTCGCCTCCATCCGCCCGTTCTTTTTCCAATATAGCCAGGTTGCGCCTGGCCTTGGCGATCGTCGCCTCCTTGTCCGTGTAGCCCAGGTGGCGAACCACGATATCGGTATTGGCCAGCTCCAGCCCGGCGTTCACCGCGCTGGGGAACAACTGCTCGTGGATGCGGCCTTCGAACCGGATTCCGGGGATGAGGGGCGTGCACCGCAACTGGAGGCACGAGGAGCGCGGGGAGTCTCCCTGGACGTTCTGCAAAATGAAGTAGAAGGCTTTCCTGCCGTCGAAACACGATTTGAGGGCGTTGATGCGGTCTCCGTGTTCGGGTCCCACCCGGTCGTCCGCGTCCAGCCACAGGTGATAGCTTCCGGTAGCCTTGGACATGGCGAAGTTGCGCGCCGCCGCAAAATCGTCGATCCACCGGAAGTCGAAGATGCGGGAGGTGAATCGCGCGGCGACATCCCGAGTGTCGTCGGTCGAACCGGTATCCACGATCACGATCTCGTCGGCAAAAGGCCGGATGCAGGGAAGGGCGTCGGCCAGGTTGGCGGATTCGTTTTTCACGATCATGCACACCGAGAGGCCGCGGGGCTTCGACATTGGAACCTTACCTCCCGCCGGGCGGACGGACCCGGTCGGTCGAATTTTTCGGAAACCGCAACAGGAGCTGCGGGGCAGCGGCCTGTCAGGCGGCGGTGGTGCTCATGAGAGCGGTCTGCCCGTTGCCTGCGTTTCCATTGGTGATCGACTTCAGCAGTGCCGCGCACTCCGCGCTTGAGGGGTCGATTACNNCGGTGGTGCCCGGCCGGATGGCTATCGCCCGTTCCACGGCTCCCGCCGCTCCGGTAAAATCCCCGGCCTCCATCAGCTTTTTGGCTGCTTCGAGATAAATTTCCGCCGCTTCGGGCGGGACTGAATCGCTGTTCCACCCGGCGCGGGCGCTCTGGCGCACCAGGGCCTCGTATTCACTCCACGCCTCGTCGTCCTGGGGGCAGCGCCGCAGGTATTCCCGGAAAAGGCTCACGGCGGTATCCGTTTGCCCGGCCGTGGAAAGCGCCCGCGCGCTGTTGCCCAGGATTTCCGGGTTCTGCGGGTCCAGTTCCAGCGCTTTCAAAAAATTCTGCAGGGCCGCTTCGGTGTCGCCGGCCTGAAGGTTGATCACCCCCAGGTCGTTGTGGGCTTCGGCCAGTTCGGGATTTTCCTGGATGGCCATCTCGAAGCACGCTTTTGCGTAGTCCCGGTTTCCGCGTTCGAATTGAATGTTGCCCTGTTTTCTGAAAAATTCGGCGGTTTGGAAGGATTCGGGCGGAGGCGGTGCGGGGGCGGCGGTTTGGCCTGCGGACTCCGCTTCGAGGCGCAACCCGGTGTCGTGAGGATTACGGTCCAGGTAGGAGCGGATCACGTCTTCGGCGAAATCGCGTTTTCCGAGAGCGGTGAAGACACGGCTGCACTGGAGCACCGTCTGGCGATCATTGGGGTCGAGTTCCAGGGCGCGGGTGAGGCTGTTGAGGGCGTCTTCGGTTTTGCCCTGCTCCCAGTAAGCCCGGCTGAGCGCGCAGTGGGCCTTCACGTCGAATGGATCGGACCTGAGGGCCATATCGAAACATTCCACCGCCTCGACCGGTTTTCCTGCCGTCAGCGCGTTCTCACCCTTTTCCAGCCAACCCGGATGCGAATCCGACCGCTCCCGGCAGAAACCGGCCTCCAAACCTGTCATTTCCATTCCGTTCTCCCTTGTTCCGCAGTTTCCCCTCCAAGTCGATCGGGGACCAGTCACGGGATGATCAAGTGTCTTTCCTTAAAGATCGCGAAAAAAAATCAGCAGAAGAACAGGGCAGTCCTGTCGCAGGGAGAATATTTGCAAAATGCCGGCCAAAGTCGGACCTCCCGGAAACCGGGCGGCGGAAGGGCGCCGGAGACCTGCGCCGTTCAAAAAGTGGGCGATTGCCGGTCAAAAACCTGACGCTTCCACGCCGCTTCGCGGCTTAATTGGCGCTGCGCTGAGCGTTCGGTGCGCACGCGCTTGCGCGTCGGCCAAATCCCGGAGGGTGGGAGGAGCGTCCACTCGCTCTTTTAAAAAGGCAGCCTGAATGCAAATCGGCATCAGGGGGCACAGGGGAGACGTTGCGGGCGGGATCAGCGTTTTTTGTCCAGGGCGGCCTGGTAGACCGTGCGGCGGGGGAGCGAAAAGCGCGCGGCGACGGCCGATGCCGCCTCCTTGAGCGAAGCGCCGGCGGCCAGCATGGCGTCGAGTTCATCCCGCCAGCCGGCTTCTTCCGGTGCGGAAGCCTCCGGCGCGGGGCGGCCTTCCACCACCAGCGTGATTTCGCCTTTGGTTTCCGCGGCTTCGAAGTGGGCCAGCGCCTCGGAAACCGTTCCCCGGAACACTTCTTCGTGGATCTTGGTGAGCTCCCTGGCCACCGCCACCCGGCGCCCGCCCCAGGAATCCAGGATATCCCGGAGGGTCTTCAAAAGCCTTTTCGGCGATTCATAGAGGACCAGGGTCATCGGCAGCGCGCCGTTTTCTTCGAAAAACCGGCGCCTTTCCGCACCCCTTGCCGGGGCAAATCCCAGGAAAGCGAACGGCTGGACCGGAAGGCCGGACAGCACCAGGGCGGCGATCATGGCCGTGGGCCCCGGGACGGCGACGGGGGAAATCCCCCGCTTCAGCGCTTCTTCCACCAGGAGGGCGCCCGGGTCGGATATTCCGGGGGTGCCGGCGTCGGTCACCACCGCAACGCTTTTTCCGGCGGCGATTTTATCCAATAACTGCGCGCCGCGCTCGCGGGCGTTGTGTTCGTGGTAGCTTACCAGGGGCTTGTGGATATCGTACCGGGACAGGAGCTTCCGTGTGTGGCGGGTGTCCTCGGCGGCGATGATGTCCACCGAGCGCAGGGTGTCGAGCGCCCTCAGCGTCACGTCGGCCAGGTTCCCGATGGGGGTGGCGACGAGGACCAGCCTGCCTTCGGTCTGTTCCGGGCTCTTGTCAGGATCGGGCTTCGAAGGCATTGACGATCCAGTTGATTTCGGGTTTTCCCTCGTTCCACCTGATGGCCACCACGTCGATGCGCGCGCTGGCGTGCTCCCGCGCGCTCTTCTTGAGATACCACAGGGCCGCGTTGACCACTCGGCGGCGTTTGCGGGCGATGAGCGATTCTTCGGCGTGGCCGAACTTGGTGCCCCCGGTGGACCGCACTTCGACGAACACGATGGTTTTTCCGTCACGGGCGATGATGTCGATTTCCCCGGAAGGGCAACGGAAATTCCGCTCCACTATCTTCATGCCGTTTCGGGCCAGGAAGTCGGCGGCCGCGTCCTCGCCGGCCCTGCCCTTATGGAACCGGTTGATCTCCATCGCGCCTGCATTCTGTTTCGGACGCCACGCCGCTGAAGCTCCTGCGGTGGATCCGGCAGGGACCGTACCTGCGGATGGCCGCGCAGTGCAGCCG
>LUZZ01000455.1 GCA_001603845.1 Syntrophobacterales bacterium Delta_01
GGCGAGCCTGAATGCGAACACCGGGTTAAGAACGGCTTTGAGCACGAACACCGAAAAGCAAAGGATAAACATTAAATAATTCAAAGACTTAGTGGAATAAAAATACTTTGGGTACACAAGGGATACGCTTGGCGTCGATCACCCCCTTCGGCTTTGGTTGGAGGGAATGGTTCAATTGTACGACCCGATCAAATAGCGTATCGAAGATAAAGTAGTAAGAAATACGACGGGGGAGTAAGCAGGACTTACCTGCCGGAGCGGGAATGAGCGCAAAGTGCATGCCGGATGCATGATCGTACGGCTAGTCGATACAAACAATCATCCAAAAGTGTTCGGCTGCACTCACACTGTTAGTGAGACCGTGCTTGAAACAAAATGTACAAATAGCACGCATTTGCCTCTGACACTGGCGGTTATTTTAAATTTCCTTTTCGAAGTGTCAAGCGGAAATGCGAACATCAATGGTGAAATCGCCCGCCCGATAAGTGCTGGCGGGTCGGCAACCCGGTTCGCTTCCGGATTAAAACACAGCAAAACCGATGGCTTGGCACTGAAGGGCCGGCCCCTGGAAATGTTTTATTCTCCTGTCCATTTTCTGAACACCAAAGTACCGTTCGTTCCACCGAACCCGAAAGAATTGGACAGCGCGATATCGATGGCGGCCTTTCGCGGCGCATTGGGAACGTAGTCCAGGTCGCAGTCCGGGTCGGGGGTTTCGTAGTTCATGGTGGGAGGCATCGTCTGCCGGGCTATGCTGAGGACCGTGTAGGCGGCTTCCACCCCGCCCGCGGCGCCCAGCAGGTGGCCGGTCACCGACTTGGTGGAGCTGACGCCCATCTTGTAGGCATGTTCGCCGAAAACGGTCTTGATGGCCTGGGTTTCGTACTTGTCGTTGAGGTCGGTCGAAGTGCCGTGGGCGTTGATGTACTGCACCATGGAAGGTTCGATGCCCGCATCGTCGAGCGCCGCCTGCATGCACCGGGCCGCGCCTTCGCCCTCCGGTGCGGGGGCGGCCATGTGGAAGGCGTCCCCGGAGGCCCCGAAGCCGATCACCTCGGCGTAGATGCGCGCCCCGCGGGCCAGCGCCCCTTTCAGTTCCTCGATCACCAGGATCCCCGACCCTTCGGCCAGGATGAAGCCGTCCCGGTCGAGGTCGAACGGCCGGGAGGCGCGTTCCGGTTCGTCGTTGCGGGTGGAAAGCGCCCGCATGGCGTTGAAGCCGGCGATGGCGAGGGTGGTGATGGTCGATTCCACCCCTCCGGTGATCATCTTTTCCGCAAGCCCGTCCCGGATAAGGTGGTATGCCTGCCCGATGGCGTGGGTGCCGGCCGCGCACGCGGTCTGCACGGAGAAATTCGGCCCCTTTGCCCCGTGGTAAATGGAAATCAGGCCGGGCGCCATGTTGCTGATGATCATGGGGATGAAAAACGGGCTGAGCCTGCGGGGACCCAATTCCAGCACCAGTTTGTGCGATTCTTCGATGGTGAGTATCCCACCCAGGCCGCAGCCCGTCACCACGCCGGTGCGGTTGGCCATGTCGGGACCAAGGCTCAGCGAGGCGTCGTCCATGGCCAGCCGGGCGGCCCCCAGGGCGAACTGGAGGAAAGGATCCATCTTCCGGAGTTCTTTTTTGGGAATGAAGTCCTCGGCGTGGAAGTTTTTCACCTCACCCGCTATCTTCGTCAGAAACGCAGTCGTGTCGAAGCGCGTAATGGGGCCGATGCCTGATTTTCCGCTCATGAGCGCGGACCAGTTTTCCTCGATTCCGACCCCCAGCGGCGATACCAGGCCGATGCCCGTTACCACCACGCGCCGACGATTATTCTCGCATGCCATTCTTCGAACTCCCACCGATTGCTTGGACCGCAGAGTCGCGGGGAAAAGGTGATCGACAAAACGCGATTCGAATCATCCCATGTACATTCCGCCGTTTACGTGAAGCACCTGGCCGGTGATGTAGCCGGCGGCATCGGATACAAAAAAGGCCACCGCCGCGGCAACATCCTCCGCCGTGCCGTACCTGGCCGCGGGGATTTGCGCAAGCATGGCCTCCTTGGCCTTTGCCGGCAGCGCCCGGGTCATGTCCGTTTCGATAAACCCCGGCGCGACGGCGTTGACCGTGATATTACGGGAAACTATCTCGCGGGCCAGCGCCCGCGTGAACCCGATGAGCCCGGCCTTGGCCGCGGAATAGTTGCACTGGCCGGGGTTGCCGGTAACGCCCACCACCGAGGAAATATTCACGATCCGGCCCCAGCGCTGGCGCATCATCGGTTTTATCACCGCCTGAGAACAAAGAAAAGCCCCTTTGAGGTTGGTGTCCAGGACGTCGTCCCATTCGGAATCCCTCATCAGGGCGGCCAGGTTGTCCCGGGCGATGCCGGCGTTGTTCACCAGCACGTCGATGCGGCGGTGTTCGTCCATGATCTTTTTGAAAGCCTGTTTCACCGAATCGGGGTCGGCGACGCTGAACTGGGCAAGGTGCGCGGCGGCGCCCTTCTGTTCGACCAGCGCGGCCGTTTCCCGTGCCGCATCCAGGCCGGAGTTGAAGTTCACGATGATGTCGCAGCCGGGCTGGGAAAGCCCCACCGCAACGGCGCGGCCTATCCCGCGGCTCGCCCCGGTTACCACGATGACACGTTTATCGCCCATATTTCGCCCCACAATTCAGCGTCCATGCCGGTTCCGCCGGTTCCCGGGCTCCGGCTTCGGTCCGCACGGATGGCCGGTGGGCACGATGAAACCGTGCCCACCCTACGCCGTTGCACCGTTTATTTACGGACAAGCCCTTAACCCACAATCCGCAATTCGCAACCCGCCCCTACTCGCCGCGCTCCTTTTTGATGCGCTTGACGAAGGCGGGGATAAAATCGAAAAGATC
>LUZZ01000072.1 GCA_001603845.1 Syntrophobacterales bacterium Delta_01
CACCAATGCCGCGGGCGCTCACAATCCCTACGCCCCCTACACCCAGGTCGGGGACAAGTAAGCGATGATCCCCCGGTTTCCGGAACGGCAAGACACCGATTCCAGGGTTTTTAAAGTGGCACGGTAACGAAACGAAAACCTGCATCAGACTGAAGAAGGAGAAAGATCATGAAAACGAAACTGGCATCCATACTGTTGGCGATGGTCCTGGTGGGCGGAGTGGCGCTGAGCGCTTTCGCCGAGACCAGGGTAGGCGACACCAATGCTGCGGGCGCTCACAATCCCTACGCCCCCTACACCCAGGTCGGAGACAAGTAAGATTTGGACTTCGCCGCATGGGAGCGCCCCGACGCTGTAAGTCCCCCTTACCGGGGCGGGGTGCTCCCCGCGACAATCCGCAAAAAACATGTCCCAGGCCAAGTCGAAGCCACGAGATCGCCGAATCGAAGGGCGGCCGTGGCTTCGAATTTAAAATAGTCTTGCGGCCGGTTTTTCCCCGAGGTATGGCCGGGACGAGTTCCAACGGCATCCCCACCCTGTTTTCAGCAGACGATTTTTCCACTCTATATGAAAAAATATTACAAGAAAATCTATAAAGCCCGGCATCCTGGTCCTGTGCCTGATCGAGTGTGACGCTCCGATCCTTGTCCAGGCACCGGACCGGTCAGGGGGACTGCAGGGCGGGGTTGAAGTAGCCGAGGCGAAGATCGGGGAATTCGTTTTTCAGGCGCGAAATAAGCTCCAGGACCCCGATCACTTCCCGGTCCGCTCCGGTTCCCATCATCGACAGGTACCACTCGGGATCGATATTTAGGTTTCGCATCTGGATGAGGTCCAGGCCGGTTTCGGCCACCAGGCGCCTCAGCGCTTCCCATTCGCCGCGGGTGTCGGAAAAACCGGGGAGGATGAAATAATTAATGGATGCGAAGCCGCCGCTTGCCTTCACGGCCAGTATCGAGCGCCGGGCGTCTTCGAAGCCGTAGCCGCGCGGACGGAAATATTTTGCATAAAATTCGGGGCGGGCGCTGTTCATGCTCACCCGGATGCTGTTCAGGCCCGCGCGGCAGAGCCTTTCGACCTTGTCCGGCAGGCTGCCGTTGGAGTTGAGATTGATCGTTCCGCGCGCGGTCGCCCTGCGCATGGCCGCAATCGAGGCTTCGAGCGTTTCGGCCTGCAGAAGCGGTTCCCCCTCGCAGCCCTGCCCGAAGCTCACCACCGCGCGCCGGGCCTTTTCCAGGTGGGGGACGGCCACGGCGCAGATCTCGTCGGGCGTGGGGACGAAAGTGATGCGGTCCTGGGTAGCGGGAAGGTCCTTTCTTTCCTGGAAGCTGATGCACCCCAGGCAGCGCGCGTTGCACACGGGCGAGGTGGGGAGCGGGGCCTCCCATCGGTCCATGAAAAGATTTTTCGCCGCCGGGCAGCCGTAGGTGAGGGCGCATTTACCCAGGTGCTGTACCAGGCGGTTTTTGCGCTCCCTTTGCATGCGCCGCCTGGCGTTTTGTTCGATCTTGTGGAGGTCGAAGTTTCGAAAATCCTGGCGCCGGTCGGCGTCGATACGCACCCCGGTGGTGACGAACTTCCCGTTCAGCCATCCCACGGCCGTGTAGGCAAAGAGGGGCAGCAGCGGGGCCCCCGGAAGGGATTTATATGCGGCGCTGTAGAGCTGGGTATGAGCGGGGGCGATGAAGGCGGCCACCGCGCGCACCGGTTTGGAAGGGTCGTAGGGATCGGAGGAAAGCACCTGGAAGTCGTTGCCGTCCCGGTTGAATCCCACGGGCAGGCGGTCGGGCAACAGGAAGAGTTCGCTTCCCTCGGGAAGCGGAATCAACTCGTCGTGCCGGGGCCGCCGGTAGGTTCCCGCGCTCGATCCCGCCATTTCCAGCGCGGGCCAATCGATTATATTGCCGTCAGCGTCAGCATAGACGAGCACCGGCCTGTTTTTCATCGGAACCGTTTAAGATCTCCCTGAAACTGAAAAATCGGGCTTTCACCACGTGCCTTAGATTATAAAGCAGGCAGTGCAGGAATTGGAAGGCAAACGGCGTCATCCTCTGGTGGTTTATGCCGATGCCCACGCACTCGCTCTTGCCGGCAAGGCTGCAAAGCTCTTCCAGCAACCGGGTGAAATCGCGAGCCGGGTCTTTGTCTTCCCTGGTGTGCAAATTGATGGACACGGCAAAATTGCAAAGGTCCCAGGGAAGCTTCACTCCGGGGGGAAGCTCGCCCGCGGTGGAAATACCCTTGAATTCCAATGCCTGGAGCGCCTTGACCGTTGCCGGCGAGAACCGGTTCCAGGGAGGGGTGAAAATGGGGACGAAATGCTGCCCGAAATGGGCTTCCATCTTTTGCCGACCCTGAAGGATGTCCGCGTGCTGCCGTTCGGGCGGCCGGTTCGCTCCGAATTCGGACGTTCTGCCCGAGTCCTGCCAGTTCACGTGTCGCCAGCCGTGCTGGTGCCAGCCCCAGAGTTCTTCATCCAGGGGAGCGGTGCTAAACAGGCGCTTTTGCCTGGCGGGGCTGAGCCAGGCGGGCACGACCGCCAGGGCGAGCGGGACTCCGTGGTGTCGGAAAAGCCTGCACACCGCTTCGAATGCCTGTCCGGCCGCCCCCACGCCGTCCGCCCGGAAGAAAATGGACGGCAGGGCCTCGGTGGGAATGCGCAGGCATTCCTTATCGAGACTCTCGCGCCAGCCGGGCAGGGGAGCTTTCCAAACCGGAGAATAATGTCTTGGCATGTAGGAAGCGGCGAGGCCAAAATCCTCGACACTGAAACCGGAAGCCCCCTTCATTGGGCACTCCTTCCAGGGGAACGGGGTACAGTACAGCTTAAAGCAACACTAATTTTTAAAACGAAGGGAATTTGAAGGGATGGGTTTAACACCTAATCATTCCGTCATCGACATTACCGGACAGCTTATCAGGAGTCAAGCATCGAAATTGTCGATGCTGGTAAATTAATTTATGATGGGTGTTAAATTAATCAAACAACGGCTGATGAATATGAAAAAAGATACAAGCTCCGAGGGTTCGGAAAAAGCTTTCGAACGCCGTATAAGGTCCCACATCATCGGTCCGCCGCACCGGTTTGCCGTGATAGTGCCCCGGGAACTGGCCCCGGTGTGCCTGCGGGAAGTGGAAGCCCTGGGCATCGAGGGAGCGGAACAAAGCGACGCGGGCGTTGAATTTGTCGGCAAAATGTCTTCGGCCTGTCTTTGCCACCTGTGGTTGAGAACGGCCAGCCGGATCTACTGCCGGCTGCCCGAGTTCAGGGCCGGGGTGGCGGAAGAGCTTTTCTACAAAGTGTCGGAAATGGGCTGGGACCTGTGGATCGATCCGCAATTCCCCGTGGAAGTGGAAGCGCACGTGGAGTGCTCGCGCATCAGCCACGAAGGGAAGGCGGCGGACGCGGTTTTCGAGGGGATCGAACGGTCGATTCGTGAAAATATCCCGGCCGCGGCGCGGCTCAAGAGGACGGGGACCGTACCGGGGGAGGCGGAAGCGGCCCCGGCGGGCGTTTCCGAACCGAAGCAAAAAATCCTGGTCCACCTGGTCAAAAACCACTGCCGCATCAGCCTGGACATGTCCGGCCGCCACCTGCACGAGCGGGGCTACCGGCTCGAACACTCGGGGGCCCCCCTTCGTGAAACCATCGCCGCGGCCATTCTGCTGAAATCGGAATGGAGCGGTGAAACACCGCTGGTGGACGGCATGTGCGGTTCGGGGACTTTCCCCGTAGAGGCGGCGATGATCGCCCGACGCCTCCCGCCCGGGCTCAAAAGAGAGTTTCTGTTTCAAAAGTGGCCGTCATTTCAAAAAAAGACCTGGCAATTCCTTTGCCGCAGCGCGCGGGAAGAAGCGGCGGCCGAAGCGGGCCGGCCCATTGTGGGAATCGACGTCGATCCGGCTTCGATGGACGTTTCGCGGGCCAACGCGGAACGGGCCGGCGTGGCCGGAGATATCCGCTGGAAGGAGATGGATTTTTTCCAGTTCGACCCCCTGCGCGAGAAGCTCAAAAAAGGGCTGGTGGTACTGAACCCTCCCTACGGAAGGCGGCTCGAAGGGGGCGGCCGGCCGTTTTACGAAAAGCTGGGCGTGCAGCTCAGAAAATCGTACCGGGGCTGGAAATACGGGGTGCTGTGTCCCACCAGGAGCGAGGCGGCGGCCATGAAAATGCCGTCCATGCGCCTGTGGGGCGTGCGGCACGGGGGAATCCCCATCTATGTGGCGCTGGGGACGGTATCCTGATGGAAATCACGCTTCCGCGCACCGATAAAGACGGGTGACATCACCGGATTGTACCCGTCTTTTCGGATGGAAAACGATGGGCGCCGTGACCCGGCGCCCATCGTTATGCTTTGCGGTTGATAGATTTGCTTTCCTTATCGTCTTTGCCTACCTCTCTTTGGGCGGCGCCATGAATTCGGGGCCCAGCGGTTCGCGAATGTGGCGCGCCAGGATGTCTTCCGCTTTTTGCATGTCTTCGGGCTTGATGGTCCAGTCCAGGGCCCCCGCGTTGTCTTCGGCCTGGCGGGCAGTCCGCGCCCCGGCGATCACGCAGGTGATTCCCGGCTGCTGGACGGCCCACCGGAGGGCGAACTGGGCGCACGTTTTGCCGTACGATTCGGCCAGCTTTTTGATCTCGCCTGCGGCGGCGGCGTATTTGGGAAACTGCCCGGGTTTAAACTTGGGGTCCGCGCGGCGCAGATCGCCTTTGGGGAACTGCTCCGTCCCCTTGAATTTCCCCGTCAGGAGCCCCCGGCACAGGCCGCCGTAAGCCAGGGTGGCGACGCCGTTCTCGATGCAGAAGGGGAGCAGTTCCCTTTCGGCATCCCGCTCGAACATGTTGAACGGGGGCTGCAGGCTGACGGTGTCTCCGGCCTTCATCATCTCTCGAAGCTGGTCCCGGTCGAAGTTGCTCACGCCGATGTAACGGATTTTGCCCTGGTCGCGCACCTTGAGCAGGGCGTTCATGGTTTCTTCGAAAGGAACGGCGGGGTCGGGCCAGTGGACCTGGTAGAGGTCGATGCGTTCGACGCCGAGCCGCTTGAGGCTGGCGTCCACTTCCTCCATGATGCGCGCCGGGTCGGCGTTGCGGCGGATGCGTTCCTTTGCGTCCCATTGCAGGCCGCACTTGGTAGCCACGATGACTTCTTTGTCGCGGCCCCACTCATCGAGCGCCTTGCCCACGATCTGTTCGGATTTGCCGAAGCCGTAAACCGGAGCGGTGTCGATGAAATTGATTCCGAGTTCCAACGAACGGATAATGGCCTGGAGGGCCTCCCGTTCGTCGGAGCCTCCCCAGGCCCATCCGCCCGTAACCCAGGTTCCCAGTATGAGGGGCGAGGCCTGCAGGTCGGTCTTGCCGAACCGGACTTTTTCGCTCATCTTTTATCCTTGTGAGAGCAGGTGGTTTGAAAGTTCGTCTATTTGCTGCGGCAAAGTCGGCGGTGTTCCACCATGATGCACTTGTCCATTACCACCTCCAGCCCGGCGCTTCTGGCCTTGGCGGCGGCTTCCTCGTGCATCAGCTTCAACTGCATCCACACGGCCCCGGCCTTGATCTCGATCGCTTCGTCCACGATAGCCGGAATGGCTTCGATATTCCTGAAAATATCGACCACGTCCACGTGTTCGGGAACCGATTTCAGGTCCGGATAGCACGTCTGCCCCAGGACTTCCTTGTACTTGGGGTTTACCGGAATGATCCTGTAGCCGTGCTCCCTGAGATAGACGGCGACCCGGTTGCTGTCCCGGTCTTCCTTGTGGGAAAGCCCGACGACGGCGACCGTCCGGGATTTTTGCAGGATGTCCTTCACATTTTCGTCCGCGACTGCTCCACCCTTTAGGATGCACATGGTCATGGTTACTTCTCCTCTGCAAAAATTTGGAAGGTGGGAACAACCTAAGAAGATAGACCGGCAATCGGGGCCGGTCAAGCAATGCGAGGCAGGTTTCGATGCCGCGTATCCCCTTGACCGCCGCGCTAAAGTGTTTGACACCCCCCTCCGTAAAGCTGTAGGACAAGGCCTGGCAGGGCGTGGAATTAAAAATTCGGGAGAAACCGCATGAATTCGGGAATGAGCGGCATGGAAGCGTGGCAGGGCGTCCTTTTTGCGGCGGCGCTGCTGATTTTGGTTATAAACGTCATCTCCGTGTTGATCTTGATACGCTTGAAAAAAGGCGGAGAAATCTCCGCGTTGAGCCTCAGGTTCGATGCCATCGAGAAAAATTTCGAGCGTTCCGAGCGCCTGGTCCTCGATGAAATGGCCCGGAACCGCGAAGAAGCCACCCGGTTCGCGAAGGAGGGGCGGGAGGAAACCGGGGCCGTCCTGCGGACCTTCGGGGATTCCCTGCAGGCCAGTATGACCAATATTGCCGGGCTTCAGAAAAACCAGCTCGACGTCTTTTCGGAAAGGCTCATGAAGCTGACGGACACGAACGACCAGAAGCTGGGGGCCATGCGGGAGACGATCGAACAGCGGCTCGGCGTATTCCAGTCCGAAAACGTTAAAAAATTCGACCAGATGCGCGAAGAGACCGGTTCCGCGTCCAAGACCCTGCGTGAAGAAGTGGCCGCGTCGCTCAAAAACTTCAACGATTCGATGCTCAAGGGCATGTCCGGCATGGCCACGCAGCAAAAGGAGCAGCTCGAAATATTTACCGTCAGGCTGGGCAAGCTCACCGAATCCAACGAAACGAGGCTGGAAGCGCTTCGCAACGCCATTGACGGCAAACTCAAGCAGATCCAGGAAGATAACGCCAAGCAACTGGAACAGATGCGCGCCACGGTCGACGAGAAGCTCCAGGGAACGCTGGAAAAGCGGCTGGGGGAATCGTTCAAGCAGGTTTCCGAGCGTCTCGAGCAGGTGCACAAAGGGCTGGGCGAGATGCAGGCCCTGGCGACCGGGGTGGGCGATCTGAAGCGGGTGTTGACCAACGTGAAAACCAGGGGCATCTGGGGGGAAATACAATTGGAGGTCCTGCTGGAGCAGATCCTCACCCCCGAGCAGTACGAACGCAACGTCAAGACCAAGGAAAATTCTTCGGAAATGGTCGAGTTTGCGATCAAGCTCCCGGGCCGGGGAGACGGGGACAGGGAAACGGTGTGGCTGCCCATCGACGCCAAATTCCCGTTCGAAGACTACCAGAGGCTTCTGGACGCCCAGGAAAAATCCGACACGGAAGCGGCCGAGCAGGCCGGCAAGATGCTTTCGGCAACTATCCGGAACTGTGCCAAGGATATTTGCGAAAAATACCTCAACCCCCCCGCGACCACCGATTTCGCCATCATGTTTTTACCGACCGAAGGGCTTTATGCCGAGGTAATCCGGAGGACCTGGCTGGTGGAAAGCCTCCAGCGCGAATGCCGCATCACCATCGCCGGCCCCACCACCCTGGCGGCCATTTTGAACAGCCTCCAGATGGGGTTTCGCACGCTCGCCATCCAGAAGCGCTCCAGCGAGGTATGGAAGCTGCTGGGGGCGGTCAAGACGGAGTTCGGAAAGTTCGGAACGGTGCTGGAAGGCGTCAAAAAGAAGCTGGACCAGGCTTCCAACACGATGGACGATGCCGCCAGGAGGTCGCGGGCCATCGAACGGAAGCTGCGAAACGTGGAGGAGCTGCCCTCCGATGAAGCCGGGACGCTGCTGGCGGCAAACGGTGCGGAACCGGCGGATATCGAAGCCGATTAGGCGTCCGAAAAGGGGAAAAAGCCGGTCCGGTTCGATGGAGGGAGATGCCGGAAACGGACGTTTGTATGATATTTCCCACCGTCGGATTCCAACGCTGACGATCCGGTGTCGAGCCGCTGAAATTGTTCGGAAAGACTAATGAAAGTGTTGACATAGGTGAAATTTAGAACGATACTTGCGCGTCGGGGAAGGGAGCTTTTAGCCAAATCATCTCGAAATTAGCGGTTCTGCCATTCTCCCGCGCAATTTCATACCTTTGTGGCGATAAACCTGATTGTGCTTGCGGGATGAAATAGAGCCGGGCGGTGTTCCCGCTTGAAGACCGGATCGTGCTGTAGCCCGGGACCGGTGCTACCGGTTTGTTGGTTGCGGCAATGGTGTACACTGTCGGGCAGGGTTATGGCCTGCCGGAGACGGGTTTTTCCGGCCAGAGCTGTTGTCAACGCAATCGAGTGCTTGAACTTGTTGCAGTAGTTGGTTAAGGCTTATATTGTCAAACCACTCGACCCTGCTAAAAAACAAAAATCTCCATATCCTGGGCTTTCCGTTGATTGGAAAAGTCTTTTCAGATATACAGGCGCTGCGAGAACGATTCCGCGGTCTGCAATCCTGCCGAGAATTCCGAATTTCCACATGGTGATTGCGCCCGAGCAAGTGGGGTTCTCGATCCTTGTTTTAAATCAGCTTAGGAGGATAAGCATGGTTAACACAGTAACGCAGAGTATTCTGGTGGTCGGAGGCGGTATGAGCGGTCTCACCGCCGCCGTCGAAGCAGCAGAAGCGGGTCACGAGGTCTATCTCGTGGAAAAAAACTCTTACCTGGGAGGCCGCGTAGCTCAGCTTCACAAGTATTTCCCGAAGCTGTGCCCCCCCTATTGCGGTCTCGAAATCAATTTCCGTCGCATCAAAAACAACAACAAAGTCCGGTTTTTCACCATGGCCGAAGTTGAGTCGATTTCCGGCCAGGAAGGCAACTGGGACGTCAAGATCCGGCTCAATCCCCGCTACGTGAACGAAAAATGCACGGCGTGCGGAAAGTGTTCGGAAGCTTGCACGATGGAAATCGACAATCCCTTCAACTACGGCATGGACAAGATCAAGGCCGCGTATCTCCCCCATATCATGGCCTTCCCCCAGCAGTACGTGATCGATCCCGCCCTGGCGAAGAGCCCCGAGGCGCAGGCGGTCAAGGATGCCTGCCCCTACGACGCAATCGAACTGGACATGCAGCCCAAAACGTTTGACCTGAACGTGGGCGCCATTGTGTGGGCGACGGGCTGGAGCCCCTACGACGCCACGAAGCTGGATCTGCTCGGTTTCGGCAAATATCCCAACGTCCTGACCAACGTCATGATGGAACGGCTTGCCGATTTCGGCGGCCCGACCCAGGGCAAGATCGTGCGTCCCTCCGACGGCAAGGAGCCCCAGACCGTGGCCTTCGTGCAGTGTGCGGGATCCCGCGACGAAAACCACATGCCCTTTTGTTCCTCGATTTGCTGCATGGCTTCCATGAAGCAGGCGACTTACGTTCGCGAGCAGTATCCCGACGCCAAGGTATACATCTTCTATATAGATATCCGGGCCATTGACCGCCTGGAGAGCTTCTACACCAATGTGAAGGCGGACCCGAACATCATATTCTTCAAGGGTAAAGTGGCCAAGATCGAACAGGAAGCCGGAACCGGCAACCTGGTGCTGAGGGTCGAGGATACCACCAAGGGCAGCCTCAACCAGATCAACGTCGACCTGGTAGTGCTGGCCACCGGGATGAAACCCAACACGTCAGAGTCTCCCGTACCCACGGCCGTCCCCTACGATGACTACGGCTTCATAGCCTCGCTCGAAGCAAAGCCGGGCCTTTACGCCGCAGGGTGTACGAGAAGCCCCTCCGGGGTGTCGGAATCGGTCCAGGACGGCACGGCAGCAGCACTCAAAGCTATCCAATCGGTTGTCAGGAGGTAAGGTCGATGGACAAAAAGATCGCGGCATATATCTGTACAGGATGCGGCATTGGTGATGCCCTCGACATAGAGCAGCTCAGTAAAGTCGCCACCAAGGATTGTAAAATCGAAACCGTAAAGACGCACCCGAACTTGTGCAGCAAGGAAGGGGTGCAGATGATTAAAGACGATATCGCCGGCGGCGTGAACACCACTCTCATCGGCGCCTGTTCGCTGCGCGTGATGTACGACGTGTTCAATTTCGAGGGCGTGATCGTCGACCGCGTGAACCTGCGCGAGCAGGTGGTGTGGTCCCATCCGGCGGGTGACGAAGACACCCAGATGATGGCCGAAGACTATCTGCGCATGAGCGCTTCGAAGATGAAGCAGATGGAGCTTCCGGACCCGTTCAAGCCCGAACAGGAAATGTCCAAGGACATCCTGGTGGTGGGCGGCGGCACCACCGGAATGACCGCCGCGCTGGAAGCGGCCAAGGCCGGGTACCAGGTCGTCCTGGTGGAAAAGGAAAGCGAACTCGGCGGGTTCCAGAAAACCGTGAGCAAGACCGTTTCCTTCCCCTACAAGGACGTGTCGGCAAACGAGATCGCCAAACTGATTTCCGAAGTGGGCAAGAACGACAAGATCAAGGTCTTTACGGGTTCCAAGGTCGAGAAGCTGAGCGGCGGGCCGTGCGTGTTCAAGGCGCAGATCAAGCAAAACGGCGACACGAGCGAGCACAACATCGGGGCCGTCGTGCTGGCCGCCGGCTGGAAGCCCTACGACCCGGAAAAGCTGGACGCGAAGCTGGGCTACGGCGCTTCGCCCAACGTCATCACCAATGTTCAGTTTGAAGAACTGTCCAAGGCCGGCAAGCTGCATGCGCCCAAGACGGTTGCCTTCCTCCAGTGCGCCGGTCAGCGCGACCCCGCTTACCTGCCGTACTGTTCGTCCGTTTGCTGCTTCACCGCCCTCAAGCAGGCGATTGAAATCAAGCAGCAGGACCCGGATGCCAACGTGTTCGTCTTCTACAAGGAAATGCGTACTCCGGGGCAGGGCGAGGATTTCTTCCGGAAAGCGCAGCAAGAAGGCGTGATCTTCGTCCGGTCGCAGGACCCGGAAGTCAAGGTCGAGGGCGGCAAGATTGCGGTCGAGGCCATGGACGAGCTGCTCGGTGAAACCATCCTGCTCGACGACGTCGATCTGGTGGTGCTGGCCACCGGTATGGTCCCGGTTACCGCTCTCGGCGAAGATTTCAAGGTCAAAAAGCAGGAGAGCGAAGAGGAAAAGAAGGATGAGTTGGTAGCCTCGGTGGACTCCATCTTCGTCTCCGACGTGCTCAACCTGGAATACCGCCAGGGGCCGGAACTGCCCGAACTGCAGTACGGGTTCCCCGATTCCCACTTCGTGTGCTTCCCCTACGAGAGCCGCCGCACCGGCATTTATCCGGCCGGCCCGGTGCGCCGCCCGATGGGGATTGCGAATGCCATGGAGGATGCCACGGGTGCGGCGATGAAGGCCATCCAGTGCGTGGAGGCTACCAGCCGCGGCATGGCCGTGCACCCCAGGGCGGGCGACCAGAGCTACCCCGAGTTCTTCATGCAGCGCTGTACGCAGTGCAAGCGCTGCACCGAGGAATGCCCGTTCGGCGCCATCAACGAGGACGAAAAGGGCAATCCGCTGCCCGAGCCGACCCGGTGCCGCCGCTGCAGCGTGTGCATGGGTGCCTGCCCCGAGCGCATTATCTCCTTTAAGAACTACTCGGTCGGGATGATCGGTGATATGATTAAGTCCATCAACGTTCCCGACGAATACGAGGAAAAACCGAGAATCCTGGTCCTGTGCTGCGAAAACGACGCCTATCCGGCGCTGGACATGAGCGGACTGCGCAGGATGAACTACAACGCATGGGTGCGGGTCATCCCCCTGCGCTGCCTCGGCTCCCTCAACCTGGTCTGGATCGCCGACTCCCTGTCCAAGGGTATCGACGGCATCATGCTGCTCGGCTGCCGCCACGGCGAACAGTACCAGTGCCATTTCATAAAGGGAAGCGAACTGGCTAATATCCGACTCAGCAAGATCAAGGAAACCCTGGATCGTCTGGTGCTCGAGTCGGACCGCGTAAGGTTCGAGACAATCTCCATTACTGACTTCGACAAGCTCCCCGCTCTCCTTGACGAATTCGCTGAAAGACTCGGCGAGATCGGTCCGAACCCCTACAAAGGCTATTAATAACAGGGTCGGCAGGCCGCTCCGGAAACGGATCCGGGGCGGCCTGCCGGTTCGCCTTGCCCCTCCCCACAGAGGAGCAGGGCCGGAC
>LUZZ01000456.1 GCA_001603845.1 Syntrophobacterales bacterium Delta_01
CGGGAGGGATCCATGATGGCAAGGGACCTGTCGAAAGCGGCTCTCGCCGTGATCGAGAAAAGCGGAAGGGCTTTCATCGCCTCCGTGGACGACGAGGGGTTTCCGAATCTGAAGGCCATGCTCAAGCCGAGGGAACACGACGGCCTCAACTCCTTCCTCTTCACCACGAACACCTCGTCTCTGCGCGTAAGGCACTACCTGCAAAACCCCAAGGCGTCGCTCTACTTCTTCGACGGCAGGTTCTACCGGGGGGTTCTGCTGGTGGGAACCATGGAGGTTCTGCAGGATCAGGAGACGAAGAACCGCATCTGGCGGGATGGGGACGACCGGTATTATCCGGGAGGCGTCACGGATCCGGACTATTGCGTTCTCCGTTTCACCGCAAAGAAGTGCCGCATGTACGAGAATTTTCATTCCGTCGATTTCGAGATTTAGCTCACAAGGAAGCAAAGGGGGCACAAGATAGCGGCACCGAGCATGCCACGGACATCGTGAAATCTGATGACTTCATCAAGGAGGAGAAAAACGAGACGTCCCCCGACATCGGAACGACGGAACGACAGGCGGTTTCACCTTCCGCGTCGTTCGGCGACGCCATCGTCGGCGAAGACCACCGAGGCCGCACCGGAAGGCACCGTCCCGTCGGACCTGAGGGAATCCCGAACCGCCCGGATTTTCCGCGTGCAGTGCCGCTTCAAACGGGCGGGACCGCCCGTTTCCGATCCGACAGGACCCCACCCCCGCCGCCTACGCGACGGGACGGGGTGGAACGACGGCCCGCATGGCCCTCCGAAGCTCCCCGTCGGTGAAGGTGCGCAGCACCGCCCGACCGATGGCCCGGGCCCCCGCCACGAGCGCCTGATGTGCCTCGGGCTCGGTGACGGCGGCGGCGAAGTCCCTGGTGTGGAGCGCAACCTTTCGGGGCGTGATGGCGAGCAGGGGATGCAGGGCGGGACAGCGCCGGCTCGTGTTGCCCATGTCCGTGGAGCCCGACGGCAGAGAGGGCGGCACAAAGGGAATGCCCAGCTCCCGGAAGATCTCCTCGATCATGCGCTCCCCCGCCGGATTGGGCACGATTTCGTCGAAGCTCGCCTCGAAGGTCTCCCAGGAGACCTCCGTTCCCGTGGCGAGGGCCGCACCCCGGGCGCAGTCGAGACAGCGCTCCCGAAGGCCGTTCAGGTAGTCCCGGGTGGGTGCCCGAAACTCGAAACGGCACCGGGCGACCTCGGGAACGATGTTGGGCGCGGCGCCTCCCGCGTCGATGACGCCGTGAATCCGCGCCTCGGGACGTATGTGCTGGCGCAGCATGTCCAGCGCGTGGAACAGAAGCTGCACTCCGTTGAGGGCGTTCACGCCCTCCCAGGGTGCCGCGGCGGCGTGGGCGGGCTTGCCCCGGAAGGTGAAGCGATAGCCGTCCATGGCGAGGGAGCGGAAGGCGGGGCTGCTCGTCGCCGCGTCGGCGTGGATCATGATGGCCAGGTCGTACCCGTCGAAGAGTCCCTTGTCCGCCATGGAGCACTTCGCGCCGTCCACCTCCTCCGCGGGGGTGCCCACCACGGAGAGAGTTCCCCCCGCCTCGCCCACAAGGTCCGCGAGGGCCAGCGCCGCCAGCACGGACATGGCGCCGGAGACGCAGTGGCCGCAAGCGTGTCCCATCTCGGGCAGGGCATCGTACTCGACGAGGATCGCCACCTGCGGCCCCGTCCCCGGGCCCGCCACCGCCCGGAAGGCCGTGGGCAGGTCCCCGTAGGGAAATTCCACGGCGAACCCCGCCTCGGAGAGAATCCCGACGATCCTGCGACTGCTCTCGAATTCCTCTCCGGACAGCTCCGGATTCGCCGCCATCCAGTCCGACAGGGCACAGGCCTTTCCGGACAGCGCGGCGATGTTCCGGTCCAGGAGTGAAACAAGTTCCTCATAGCGCATCACGGGCGAAACGCCTCCTTCGGGTTCTTTCCGGAGCAACACGACGGCGTGTCGCCGAAGCGAAACACGGGGACACGCACCTGCTCCGAATTTTTTCATATACTATCACCACCACCGACGAGGCCGTACCCCTCTGTCCGAAAACGGCGAGCGAAACGTCGGGAAAACACCTATACTCCTTCCATGATGAACGCGGATGCACTCTACCAAGCCCTCAAGGCGCGGGATTCCCGGTTTGACGGACGCTTTTTCGTGGGCGTCACCTCCACGGGAGTCTACTGTCGCCCCATATGTCCCTCCCGCACGCCCCGGGCGGCAAACTGCCGTTTCTTTCCCAGCGCGGCGGCGGCGGAGCACGCGGGGTTCCGCCCCTGCCGGCGCTGCCGCCCCGAGACGGCGCCCTCCGGAACGGCCGCTCCCGCCGGAGAGGAAGCCCGCCTGTCCCGGCTCGCCGCGGATCTCATCGACGCGGGTGTCTTCGACGAAGAAGGACTGGAGGGAATCGCGTCACGCATGGGAATGACACCGCGGCATCTGCGGCGCCTCTTCACCCGCGCCTTCGGCGTGGCCCCCGTGGCCTACGCCCAGACCCAGCGTCTCCTCCTTGCCAAACGGCTCCTGACGGAGACACGTCTTCCTGTAACGGATGTGGCGTTCTCCAGCGGCTTTTCGAGCCTCCGCCGCTTCCATGCGCTCTTTCGGCAGCGCTACGGCATGACGCCCACGGACCTCCGCAAAGGGACTCCTGCACGTCCGCAGGCACTGGTACTGCGCCTCGCCTATCGCCCACCCCTGGATTGGCGGCGCCTCGCGCTTTTTCTGGCCAAACGGAGCATTCCCGGCGTGGAGGCGGGAGACGAGAGACACTACCGGCGATCGGTACGGCTTTCCTTCCGGGGAAAACACCTCGCGGGAAAGCTGGAAGTTCGTCCCGCGGCAACAGGACATGCTTTGGAACTCGCCCTCGACTCGAGTCTTCTGGGCGGGCTGCCCCAGGTTCTCCTCCGGGTGCGGCGACTCTTCGACCTGGGGTGCACGCCGGACCAGGTGGAGACGGTGCTCGGCCCTCTCGCGGCACCGAGACCGGGACTTCGGGTCCCCGGCGCCTTCGACGGCTTCGAGATGGCGGTCCGTGCCGTACTGGGACAGCAGATATCCGTGAAAGCCGCACGGACCCTCGCGGGACGTTTCGTCGCCCGCTTCGGCGAGCGGCTTCCCTCCGCCGATGCGGAAGTGACGCACCTCTTTCCGCTTCCCGAGCGCGTGGCGGGAGCGACGCAGGAAGAGTTCTCCTCCCTGGGGATCACTTCCCGGCGGGCGGAGACGCTCGTCGCTCTCGCCAGGGCACTCGTGGAGGAACGGTTCTCGCTGGACCCCGGCCCCGACGTGGAGCGGACCCTCGACGCGCTGCAGCGCATTCCGGGAGTGGGACCCTGGACGGCCCAGTACATCGCCATGCGCGCCCTGGCCTGGCCCGACGCCTTTCCCGACACGGATCTCGCGGTACGCCGGGCAATGGAACGCCTTTCCGGCACCGCCGGGGACGAACAGTGGCGCCCCTGGCGTGCCTACGCGGTCATGCACCTCTGGTGCGGATTGGAGGAAGAAGAATGACCATCCATGCCACGACATGGACAAGCCCCCTGGGTCTCCTCACTGCGCTGTCCGACGGAACGGCACTCATCGGACTGTACCGGGAGGGACAGCGCTTCGCCCCCGCCCGGAGCGGGGAGTGGCGGTGCGACGACGCCCGCCCCCTGTTCCGCGAGCTGCGGAGACAGGTGGACGCTTTCTGCGGAGGGGCACTGCGACAGTTCACCCTGCCCCTCGCCCCGAGGGGCACTCCCTTTCAGGAGCGCGTCTGGGAAGCGTTGCAACGCCTTCCCTTCGGTGAAACCGTCTCCTACGGGGAACTTGCCTCACGAATCGGCGCACCCGCCGCATACCGGGCCGTTGGCGCCGCGGTGGGCAGAAATCCTCTGCTCCTGCTGCTTCCCTGCCACCGCGTTCTCGGCCGGGACGGCACACTCCGGGGGTTTGCCGCGGGAACGGCGCTGAAACACGCTCTCCTGGAGTTCGAGCGGCGGATTCTCCGGGGGGAAGAGACGCGCCTCTGGGATTTTTCGGCGTGATCCTGCTGGTGTGGAGCAAGGGAAGCTTTTCCTCCGGCGCGGGCATCCTCGCCGTGGCGGCCTCACTTGGGGCGACCCTCTGCTACGGCCTGGGCGTGAACTTCGCCAAGAAGCACCTCGCCGGGGTTGATCCGCTGGTGCTCAGCGGAGGCAGCATGCTGGGCTCGGCGCTTTTGCTCCTTCCCGCGGCGGTCTGGACGTGGCCGGCGGCCACCCCGCCGGCGGGAGCGTGGATCTCCGCCCTGCTGCTCGGCGTGGTGTGCTCCGGCATGGCCTACGTGCTCTTCTACCGCCTCGTGGACACCGTCGGTCCGTCCAAGACCGTCGCGGTGACCTACCTCATTCCCGTCTTCGGCATGCTCTGGGGCGCCGTCTTCCTGGGAGAGAAGGTCACCCCGGGCATGCTCGGCGGCGCCGCGGTGATCCTCCTCGGCACGGCCCTCACCACGGGACTGCTCGCGCCGCGGAAGGACCACCGCCCCTGAGACACCGTTTCCGTCCGCGAAGGCACGACAGGTGACGCCGCCGTCACGCCCTCCGCGGAACGGCGGCGTTGTTCCCGAAGCGGCGACAGGTGTCCAGAAAGAGGGAATGGAGCGGCCCGCCGCCGTCCAGTTCGGGATGGAAGGCGGCGACGAAGAGGTTCCGCCACCGCAGGGCCACGGGTTCTTCCCCGAAGCGGGCGAGCACCGTCACGCCCTCCTCCGGCTCGTCGAAGCGAGGCGCCCGGATGAAGACGCCCCGGGAGCTTTTTCCGTCGTTCCAGGAAAGAACGCCCTCGAAACTGTCCCGCTGGGTTCCGCTCTGGGGCGCGCCACCGCCCCAGGCGTTGCGACGGACCAGAAAAGGCACGCGGGGGATGCGTCCCTCCGGCGCCGGCCCCTCCAGGCGCCGGGCGAGGAGAATGGCCCCGGCGCAGGTCCCCAGCGCGGGAAGTCCCGCGTCGATCCCGGCCGCCAGCGCAGCGGAAAGTCCCGAGGCCGCAAGATGCCTTCCGATGACGGTGCTCTCCCCGCCGGGGAGCACCACCCCCGCCAGATCCTCCGGCAGCGGCCCCGAACGGAGGGGAAACCCCTCCGCACCAAGCCGCTCCAGCAGACGGAGATGCTCCCCCCAGGCTCCCTGAAAGGCCACGACGCCGATCCGCACCGTCACACCCCCCGATCCTGCAGGCGCTCCTCCGGCGCGAGACGGCGCACGTCCGTTCCCGCCATGGCCTCGCCGATCCCCGAGGAAACCCGGGCGAGGACCGACGGATCGTCGTAGTGCGCCACGGCCTCCACAATGGCCTCGGCGCGACGGCGCGGATCCGAGGAGGTGAAGATACCGCTCCCCACGAAAACGCCGTCGCACCCCAGCCGCATCATGAGCGCCGCGTCCGCGGGCGTGGCGATACCCCCCGCGGCGAACTGCACCACGGGAAGCCGCCCCGCCTCCCGGCACCGGAGGAGCTGCGCCACCGGCACGCCGAGTTCCCGGGCCAGCGACACGAGTTCCTCACCGTCGGCGGCGAGGACCCGGCGCAGGTCCCTGGCGACGGTCCGGACATGGCGCACCGCCTCCACCACGTTTCCCGTTCCCGCCTCTCCTTTGGTGCGGATCATGGCCGCTCCTTCGGCGATGCGCCGCAGAGCCTCGCCGAGATTCCGGCAGCCGCAGACGAAGGGCACCGAGAAGGCATGCTTGTCGATGTGCACCTCCTCGTCCGCGGGAGTGAGGACCTCGCTCTCGTCGATGCAGTCCACGCCGAGGGCTTCGAGAATCTGCGCCTCCACGAAGTGGCCGATCCGCGCCTTGGCCATGACGGGAATGGAGACGGCCTCCCGGATCTCCAGAATACGCTCCGGAGCGGCCATGCGGGCCACACCCCCGGCCTTGCGGAGTTCCGAGGGAACCCTGTCCAGCGCCATGACCGCCACCGCTCCGGCGCTCTCGGCGATGCGGGCCTGCTCGGCGTTCGTCACGTCCATGATGACGCCCCCCACCTGCATGCGGGCCAGTCCCTCCTTGAGCGTCTCCGTTCCCCGGCGCACCCGGGGACACGGCACATCGTCCGTTCCGGGGCACCCGTTTCCGGAGGCGTTCGCATCGCATCGCACCTCCCGCGGCACTGCCGCATCTCCGCCCATGCCTGCGCCGCCCTCCGCGCCGCAGTTCCGCTCTTCCCGCGCATGTACGTTTAGGTTCATCATCACGTCGCTCCTCTCGGATCTGTCTTGCGCGACGGGCCCGCCACGCACCCCATTCTCCCCGGGGCGACACCGGA
>LUZZ01000457.1 GCA_001603845.1 Syntrophobacterales bacterium Delta_01
AACTGGAGCACTTCGCCCTCGGACATCTTGGTGGTGGCGTCCAGCAAGACTTCCAGGATCTTGAGGTTCTGATACTCGATGGCCATCAGGATGGCCTTGGAGTACAGAAAATCTCCCACCAGGACGACCCCGGCGTTTCCCCAGATGGTGTTGGCGGCGGGCTTGTTGCGCCTGGTTTCGGCATGGTCCACCACGTCGTCATGCAGGAGGGTGGCGGCATGCAGGAATTCGAACACCACCGCGAGCGGCGCGTCCCGGTTTCCGCGGTATCCGCACAGGCGGGCGGCAAGGATCATCAAGAGAGGCCGCAGCCGTTTGCCGCCGCTGCCCATGATGTGGCGCCCGACGAGCGGGATCAGCGGAATATCGGAAACCAGAAGACTGTTGATTTCCTCGTCGATCCTCGCCAGATCGTTACCGACACGGGCGTATATTCTCTCTTTGAGTTCGCCTTGTGAGGGATGCAGGCTAGGTAGAGCGGAAGCGTCCACACTATTTGCCAATCTGAAGAATTTGCAAGATAAAGCCACCTTTTCATTCGAAGATGACATGAATAAGGAAGCCCGTGAAACCACGGGGCAAACACCAGCTAAATAGCGAAAAAATCCCCGAATGTCAAAGCGTTTTGCGGGCAGAACGCCCCTGATGAAGCGCAGGTGCCGCCGGTTCTCCATTTTTTGAGATTCGGGCACGCCCCGCCAACCTCCGCGCCCCAACGCCCAACGCCCGGCGTCAATGCTGTTGATTTTAGGGGCGACGTTCCATGAACTCCCCTCCCTTGGCGGGAGGGGCAGGGGGAGGGGG
>LUZZ01000458.1 GCA_001603845.1 Syntrophobacterales bacterium Delta_01
CCCCTAACCCCTCCCATCGCAGGGAGGGGGATTTTCGTTCGTTCCGCTATCGGGGACCCTGATATCCTTTTCGGCAACAGCCCCGAAATCATTTCCCCGCTCTTTTTCAGCCTGAAAAGCAGCACCTTGAACGCAATTAATCATGAGGCCTCGCCTCGCCCGCGAAGCATGAAAATTCTATTTTCAAGGTAGACTATTTTCTACGTAAATCAGTATTACCTCTCGTCCGCCTGCTGCCCGGCGCGCCGGGCGGCGCGGTCGAACCTGCGGAAAAGGCCCGCACCGATCCGTTCCTTCCGGGAATCCCGGAACCGGCGGTTCCGTTTCCTGGCCTCACGGGCCTCTTCCACGAAATAATCGAGGATTTCGAGATCGGATGCCGCCAGCCTTACCGAGTTCTCCTTGCCGGCCATTCGGGACAGCAGGGCCAGGATGCCGAACATGTAAACGCTGATGGTGGTGATTCTTCGCAGCAGGAATTCCAGGTCCGCCGCCCGGCCCCCGGAAATCTTTTTGCCGTGCACCAGCACGCCGAGCGCCATGAGCCTCCGGACGGCCCCGGCGCAGGCCCGCGCCTCTTTGACGGCTTTGCGCATCGTGCGGTTTGCGAACGCCACCGGCCATTTCGGCCTCGAAACCGCCAGCCGCGCCAACCCGTAAATCCGGGCCGCTGCGGACCTGTTCCCGAACAGCCCGGCCACCCGCCGCATCCCGAACAGCGCCGGGTAGATGGAATGGATTTCGGTGGTGCCTTCGAACACGGTGGTCACCCTGAAATCCCGCATCCTTTTTTCGTAGGGGTGGGTCTTGAGATACCCCGATCCTCCGGCCACCTGGAGGGCATCGTAGACGGCGTCCCAGGCGCGCGTCGTGCCGAACAGCTTGCAGTGCGAGCTTTCGGCCGCCACGTTCAGCAGCGGGTCCTCTTCGAGCGCCGCCGCCACGAAATCGTCCATGGCCGAACCGACGGCCGCGTACACTTTCGCCCGGACGATCTTTTCCTGCACGAGCGGAAAGGTCTTGATCGGCACCTGGAACTGCACCCTGGAAGACGCCCGTTCCAGCATATCCTTCGCGCACACTTCCATCACGGCCGTGGAGGCGGCGCCGAGGCCGAGCCTGCCGTAGTTGAGCACGGACATCGCTATTTTGAACCCGTCGCCCGGCCTGCCGATCAGGTTTTCCGCCGGGACGCGGACGTTTCGGAACTGGATGGCGGCGGTGGAGCTGGCCTTGAGGCCCATTTTGGGCATTTCCGCGCCCACCTTCACCCCCTCCCAGGCGGTCTCCACGATGAAGGCGCCCAGAAAGCCCGGGCGATTCGGGTCGAGCCGGGCGAACACGGTGAGGCCGCCCGCGTAGTTGGCGTTGGTGATGAAGGCTTTCCGGCCGTTGAGGATGTAATGGCCGCCGCTCTCATCGAGCACCGCGGTGCTTTCGACGTGCTGGGCGTCGGAGCCGATTTTGGGCTCCGTAAGGGCGTAGGAAAAAATCATCGCCCCCGAAGCGGCGGCGCGCAGGTATTTTTCCCGCTGCCCCGGGGTGCCGAAAAGCTGGATGGCCTTGATGCCGATGGAAAGATGGGCCAGAAACGCCATGGCGATGGAAATGTCCACCGTGACCATTTCCGCCACCACCTGGAGGTATTCGGCGAAATTGAGCCCCAGGCCGCCGTATTTTTTATCGATGCTCAGCCCGAAAAAGCCCGCTTCGGCCATCTTTTCCAGCAGCTCGCGCGGGATCCCCCCGTCTTTTTCCGAAAGTTCCCGCCCGCGCCCGCCCACGATCCGGCGGTAGCCGTCGATCAGGGGCCCCACCTTCGCCCAGTCCACCGCACCCCGGCCCCGGCTGCCGGCCCGGAAAAGGCCTTCGTCGAATTCTCCCGTATACAGTTTTTCCAGAAACATGCACCCTCACCTCGCGGGAGCGTCCGCCCGGTCTTCCGGCGGGACGAACCGCAGCTTCCCCTCGGCATCGCTTACCTGTCTCACTTTGCCGTCGCGGAAAAAAACATACGAAAAACCGTAGGACCACACGTTGCCCGCAACGCTCGTCGGGGTCCCCTGCACTTCCAGGACTTCGTTTTCGGTAGACCCGATCGTAAAAAACCGGTTCCGGGCCGCCGGGCCGCCGTTCGCAGGGGCCACCTGGACCTTGATCGCTCCGAAATAATTGTCGTATCCGCTGACCCGCCCGTCCCGGAACCGGATTTCGGCAAATCCGTAGTACCACCGGTCCGGTTCGACGCGGGTGGGAGTCCCCTGCACCTGCAGGACTTCGTCTTCGGTGGAGCCGATCGTTATATATCCGGGCGCGGCGCCTTCCGGCACGCCGCGCGGCTCCATGCGCACCCTGAGGCTGCCGTCGAAATTGTTGTACCGCCAGACCGCGCCGTTTTTAAACCGCACCTCGCACAGGCCGTACACCCAGATCTGGCCCTGGATGCGCGACGGTTCCCCCTGGATCCGCCTCACCTCGGACTTGGAGGAACCTATGGTAAAATAAGAACCGGACGGCCCGCGTGAAGGCGCCGGGAGCAGATCGGGAGGCGGAACCGGGACGGCGGGCAGGAGCAGATTCTCCTTCACGGGCGGCGGCTGGGGAGCAGCAACGGGCGGGGCCGTGTTTTCGGCCCATTTTTCCGAAACTACTTCCCGCCGCGACGGCGCCTCGGATTCGCCGACCGGGTGGATAAAAAACGCCAGGACCGCCAGGATCGCCGCCACGGAAACGGCCGCCGCAAGAGCGTTTCGCAGCCGGCGCCCGGACCGGGAACGAGCGGGGGCGACGGGAGGTCTCTCCTCCGGGGGGCGGTCCGGTGCGGCCCCGGCCCGGTCTTCCTCTTGGAGCGGCGAGGCGTCGAACGCCGGATGTTCCCATTCGCTCGATATCCGGACGTAGGCCTCGTTTATTTTCCTGAATTTTTCTTCCGCCGTGGCGCGCGATTCGTACGACTGGGAGTGAAACCTGTCGGGGTGCCATTTTTTGGCGAGGCTCCGGTACGCCCGCTTCACCTCCGCGGGCTTGGCATCGGCCTTGAGCCCCAGCACTTCGTAGTCGGCTTCTGATGCGATTCCTGGAAACATCCGTCAAGATTCCGCCCAAACCAGGCCTTTTCATGCCGGCGGCACGCGCCGGCCGCGACCCGTTATCCATAAACGATACCGGGCCGGGTTTCAAGCGGCAAGGAAGAGTTGCTTTTCCGGTCTTCAGTACAAATCGGGACAATGCTGTGCTATCTTACATAAGCGGCATCGTTTCCAGGATCGAATGGTGGCGTTCGGTTGTAAAACCCTTTCAGGACGTGGATCAAAGCGCCGATATTAGCAGAGGACGGGCCATGCTGGTACTGAGCAGGAAGACGGGTGAGTCGATTCTCATCGGGGATGACATCGAGGTCGTCATCACCTCTGTGGAACAAAACAAGGTAAAGGTTGGAATAAAAAGTCCCCCGCACATACCGATTTACAGGGAAGAACTGTACAGAAAAATCCGGGAAGAAAATTTGCGCGCGGCATCCATCGGCAAGGATGAATTCGACGACATCATGGCAAAATACGCGGGTGAAGGCCGGCCCGAATCCATAGAAGACGAGAATTCATGAAGCAGGCTGCTTCAGGAGTATCCATGCAGGTCAATACCACAAGGTTCGGCAGCGTTGAAGTCAAAGAGGAGCAGTTCATCAACTTTCCGTGGGGGATTCCCGGCTTCGAGGAACTGAAGCAATACGTCCTGCTGGAGTACAAAAACGGGCCGTTTCAGTGGCTTCAGTCGGTGGAGGAGCCCTCGGTGGCCTTCGTGGTCTGCCCGCCGGATTTCATAGGAATCGAGTACCGGGTCCCCGCTTCCAAGACCGGCGTCGTCAGCCTCGAAAGAAAAGAGGACCTGCTCATTCTCAATATCGTATCGTTCAACAGGGAAACCGGATCGATGCGGTTTCACGTCCGAAGCCCCCTGCTGTTCAACGCCGCCACCCGCGTCGGCTACCAGTGGACCATGGACCACGAGGAACTCAAACACCACCTGGTCACGCCCCTGAACCCTCCCCAGGCCCAGGAGGTCCGGTAATTCTTCGGTGCCGGAGATTCAGTTCTCCGCGCAAGGCACGGACGACTCGCTTGTCCGTGTGCATGGATCACAGGGGTAAGCATCGATAAGGGACGGCTGGAGTCGGAGCAGCGGTCCTTCTTTACTGGTAGCTGTCCGGACACACAGTGGGACACAAGTGGAATACGTCGTAAAAGAGGCGGCGCAGAATCCGTGGCCCCAATAAACGCATGCCTGGTAGTGCGCTTAGCAAGCGCTTGAGTCGGTAACCTCGACATCCTTTGCTTGTAAGCCTTTAGTGCTATCCACAACTGTTAGTTCTACTCGCTGATCTTTAACAAGAGCTTTGTAGCCAGTTCCCCAAATTGCGCTATAATGAACAAATACATCTTGACCATGTTCAGTTTGAATAAATCCGTACCCCCTATCAGGATCAAACCATTTCACGGTCCCTCTATCTCGCTTAGGGACCGATCTGGAGGCAGATGGCAAGCCTTTACCGCTAATAGCTGCAATCAACTCTGTAGTAAAATGCCGACGCCTAGCGGCATCATATGGGGTGAGTTTGGTCCTGGCAAGGGCAGTATCAATTGTGCTGCCAATTTCCATAAAATATTCGAGAGCCTTATCCTGATTCCACAGGATGCTCTGGAGTTTTTTGCAATAATTATTTATGCCTTTCTTATCTGTCAGTTTTGGGAGATCAACTCCCATCGCTTTAACTCTAAACATCATAATCATCTGATGTTTAAGCCGCCTGTATTTACTATCAATTTTCGACGAGTTAATAAATCGTTCCAAAATGTTAAGAGCGTACCCGCTGATGTAGTATGGATATAATTCGTGAGTATCTATAAATAGCTGCTTTTTATCTTCTCTATACACCTTAAGAAGCTCACCATAGTACCTATGGATGCTATGTGGTTCCAACAAAAACATCGATATAAAACTCTGAATTTGTGTGGAAAGCGATATTACTCGATTTTTCTTGATCTTTGGGTCATTGTCATACTGTTTTGATCGTCTCTCATAATATAGACGGTGTTTCTCCTCAAAACTTGCATAAAATGCTTCCAATTCTTTATGGAAGTCTCTTAGTGACTCAAATGCCTCAATGTTAACAACGGTCTGCCTGTTAGTAGCCTTAATTATTGCATTTGTAACCTGGTTATCAGAGGTAATTATGATTTTGACCGGCAGATAGACATTAGGATTCAAAAGGTTTTTATTATAATACAAGATATGGCTAGTCTGGCAGCCGTTAACGATCTGGTAGTCGATCAGCTTGAATGTAGTACTGACCTTTCCTAGGGATTTTGCTACAATTGTTATCCCGTTATTCAGGACTACAAATTTATCCCTAAATCCCAGGTCGCCCTTCAACGTTTGTGCTATCTCCTCATTTACGGGATTATTACCTTGGAAGTCTCGGACGTTATCGTAAAAGAGATTCTTTTGAAGATTGCCATCGTCGTCACAGATCAGCTTCAAGAATTCAGTGCACGGGATAATACCAATGAAAGATTCGTGAATCCCGTTGATCTTAGGCAGAACAATATTGCGATCGAACTCGATTTCCTTAACCACCTTGTTTTTTAGTCTCCGATAAATATCTCTTAACTTATCGGCATCAATAGGACTAAAGTACACGTTACTAAAAGAGTTAGTTTGATTTAGTCGATCTACGACAGTATCAGCCAGTCCTAGTAAATTCTTATCATCTTTCCACTCCCCGGTCGTAACAAAAAACATGTTACAGATGGGAGATATGCCCATTTTGATACTTTGACAATAGATGTATTCCTGGATCTCCTTCAGAGTTTGAGCCTTTTCACTAAATGCCACGTAGCCTCCCTTAGTGAAGAATTGCTCTACAGCAGTGAAGAATTTGGACATATCACCCATGTCAAATTTAGGTGAGGTTTTTGCTTGTATGAAAATGAACTCAGCGTCAAGCCTACCCAGGAAATTAACGACGTCATCTACCTCTTCTTTGGTCGAGACAAGATGATCATTGACGATTATGGCGATTCCGTCGATACCGAGCTGAGAGCCGTCGTCAACGTCGATGTTGTCTAGGGCGAAGCTCCCGGCATACTCCTTGGAGACTATGCAATAATTGGCGAATTGTTCGAATATTCTTTCGGAGGACAAACCCGTTAATTCATATTCTTCGGCGAACGTCTTGAGGTACCCCTCTAAGATTTTATCGATCATTGAGTCCTCCTTGGATGCGAGCGTGAATTTTCTGTTGGCTGGTAAAATTACATTATTTTATACGCGGGTGGCACGGATAAGGATTATCCGTGCGCTCGTCTTTGGCTATTTGATTGCATAACAAACGGCAGAGGGCAATGATTTTTGTAATAAAACAGGCTTCGTTCCCGATCTGGCCGTATCTACGAAGTGGCCTAACCCGCATTATTCATGAGGCTTGGGGAGAAATCTCTCGGATGTGGCCATCGTGAGT
>LUZZ01000459.1 GCA_001603845.1 Syntrophobacterales bacterium Delta_01
CCCTCGTTTCGCGTGAGCACCTTTGAAAGATACTCGGTTTGAAACCGTTCGATGAGCATGTCCTTGGCTTCTTTGAAGGGAAGCGAAAACAGGTCCGGAAGCGAAGAGGAGGCATCGACCGCAGCCTCGGCAGGCGATTTGTCGTCGCCGATGCCCAGGTCGGCCGCCTCCAGGGAGTCGCCGGACGCCATGATGACCCCCCGTTCGATCAGGTTTTCGAGCTCCCGGACGTTTCCGGGCCAGTCCGCGGCTGTCAGGTACGCCATGGCCTCGGACGAGATGATCTTGATGCTCTTTGCGTGCTGCGCGTTGTATTTTCTGAGAAAATGCGCCGTCAGGAGCGGGATATCGTCCCGCCTGTCCCGAAGGGGCGGCAGGTGGAGGTTTATCACGTTGAGGCGGTAAAAGAGGTCCTCTCGAAATTCCCCGTTCTTGATCTTTTCCGCCAGGTTCTGGTTGGTGGCGGCAATGAAGCGGATATCCACCCGGCGGATGGCGTTTGACCCCACTACCTTGTATTCGCCTTCCTGGAGCAGCCTCAGGAGCTTGACCTGCATGGCGGGGTTGAGATCTCCGATCTCGTCGAGAAACAGCGTGCCGTGATTGGCTTCCTCGACCATGCCTTTCTTGTCCCGGAACGCTCCGGTAAAGGACCCCCGAAGGTGCCCGAACAGCTCGCTTTCGATAATCGTTTCGGGGATCGTGCTGCAGTCCATGGGAATGAACTGCTGGTCTTTCCTCAGGCTGTGGGAATGGACGGCACGGGCCACCAGCTCCTTTCCCGTTCCGCTCTCCCCGGTGATGAGCACCGTCGCCGAGGTCTGGGCCACCTTGGCGATCTGGTTCTGGAGGGCGGCCATGGGGGCGCTGGAACCCACCAGGGACGGGAAGCGGGATTTTTCGTCCAGTTTCTTCCGGAGATAGCTATTCTCGTTTTGAAGGCGCTGCCAGTTCAGCGCCTGCTCGATGATGTGAAGGATTCTTTCCTTGCGGAACGGCTTGGTGATATAGTCAAAAGCACCCTTGCGCGTGGCTTCGATGGCCGAGTCTATGGTGCCGAAAGCGGTCATGATGACAACCGCGGTCCGTGGACTTTTCTCCTTCACCTCCTGCAGCACCTCGATGCCGTTCCTGCCGGGCATTTTCAGGTCGGTAATGACCACTTCGTAGCTCTTCCGGCCCAGGTGCTCGGTCACCTTCAGCGGGTCGTCCAGGACGTCGACCTGGTATTGGGTCCTGTCGGATATGATTCTCCGAAGCAGAACGAGCATGTCCTGCTCGTCGTCCACGATCAGTATTGAAGACATGGCATCCCTTCGCGTAGTTGGGTCTAATATTGCATGATTTTCACTCTAGTGTTGACTGCAAGTCAATGGAAATGTCATTTAAAAATTTCAGGTGGGAGGGATCATGGCATGAATACGGACTCCATCGGCATCGCAAAAGGGACCCACGCGTGGAAGCAATGACCAGGATAAACAGACCCAAGATTTTGAGAGTACTGGGTATCATTACGCTGCTGCTGGTGGCCGGGGCGTCGTGGCTGGCGATCTCCACCGCCAGGTACATGAAAGACATCCTGAGGGAGCAGTTCAACCAGCAACAGCTCGTGCTTGCCCGCACCACCGCCCAGCGCATAGAAGACAATATCAACGAGGCCATATCCGATCTCCAGCTCTTGAATTCGCTGCCTTCCATCCAGTATTGCGAAACGAACAATTACGAAGTGCTGCTCCTGTCCACCCTGCCGGTCCTGAACAGGAACCACATCATCGAAGTGCGACGAGTGGACAGCGAGGGCACGGTCCTTTTTTCCGCAAACGACCAGGGAATCGGCGTGCGTCCTCTTACACGCGCCGGGCAGGAATCGGCTGCCTTTCTGTCATGGGCGGCCGACCCGGCCAATCGCGCCAAGACCATGGGCACCCCCATCCACCAGCAGGACCGCAAGAGGCTCCAGGTCATCGATCTCATCACGCCGACCTACGAAGACGCCGCGGACAACGCCCACCCGCACCCCTCCCGGCGCTTTTCGGGCTACATCAAGGTGACCATGGACCTTCGCCACATGCTCCAGGAGTTCATGCCGTCCATCCGGTCCGGGAAGACCGGGTACGCCTGGGTCCTGGGACCCACGGGCAATTTCATCTATCATCCCGAAAACTCCTTTATCGGCGAGAAGGCTTTCGATGCGCGCCACCAGAAGAATCCCAACATCTCCTTTGACCAGATAAACGAAATCCAGCGCAGTAAAATGCTCAAAGGGATGGAGGGAACGGGCTACTACATCTCGGGATGGCACCGGGAAGTGGTGGAACCCATGGAAAAGCTGATCGCCTTCGCCCCCGTGCATATCAGCGGCCCGTACCTCGACTACACCATGTCGGTGGCGGTGGTGGCCCCGGCCAAGGAAGTGGAGTCTTTTATCGACGTGGTTTACATGAGGCAGTTTCTGCTCCAGGCCATCGTGGTGTTCATCATGTGCATGGGCTGCCTCGTGGTTGTACTCTACGAACTGCGCTGGTCCACCCTGCTCGAACAGGAGGTGAAGGCCAAAACCGCGGACATACGCAAGTACGCCAGCGAACTGGAACGGTCCGAGTCCAACTACCGGTCCCTGGTGGAAAGCGCTGAAGACCTCATTTTTACCATGGATAAGAACGGCGTGGTGATCACCGCAAACCAGCACATGTCCAACGTGTTCGGCATCTGGCGGGACGAACTGCGCGGGCAGAGTCTCTACCGCATTTTGCCCAAAGAGCAGGCCTTCGGCCAGCTCAGCATCATCAAGACAGCCCTGGAATCCGGCAGGACCCAAAAAATCGAGACCCGCCTCAATGTCGCCGACGGCAGCCTGTGGTTCAACATCCAGTACATCCCGGTCAAAGGTGAAGGCGAAGAGGAGGAAGAAAAACACGTCATCGGCATCGCGCGCGACATCACCGAAAGAAAGACGGTCGAACGCCAACTGGTCAACGCGGAAAAATTGGCGTCCCTGGGCACCATGGCGGCCGGCGTGGCGCACGAACTCAATAACCCCATCGGGATCATGCTCGGGTTTTGCGACCTGCTGCTGGAGCGGATGGGGCCGGACACCATGGAGTACAATGACCTGAAGACCATCGAAAGGCACGCACTCCACTGCAAGAGCATCGTGGAAAGGCTCTTGAGCTTCGCCCGGATCAGCGAGGAGACGGAACAGTACTGCGACCTGAATGCCGGGGTGGAAGCCATGGTTTCGGTGGTGCAGCATACGCTCGACCTCAAAAACATCAAGCTGGGGCTCTCGCTGACTTCCGCACTGCCCATGGTTCGCGGCGACTGCACCCGCATCCAGCAGGTGCTCCTGAACCTGATCAACAATGCCGTCTACGCCATGAACGGAGGGGGCGTGCTGAACGTCACCACCCGGCGCGGCATCAAGGCCGGAGACACCGTGGAACTGGTGGTGAGCGATACGGGCTGCGGGATCAAACGCGAGTACCTGGGCAAGATATTCGACCCGTTTTTCACCACCAAGAAAGTAGGGGAGGGGACCGGGCTGGGGCTCTCGGTCAGCTACGGGATCATTACCAAGTTCGGAGGAACCATCGAATGCGAGAGCATCAGCGACGAGGATGCTCCGGGCCAGTGCGGGACCACTTTCACCATCATGCTGCCCTGCTGGCGGGAAGGCGGCGAATCGGAAACTTCCGAAAAAGCGTAAAAACAGTCGGCGCGTTCCGTATGCCGGGCCCAGGCAAATTTGCACCCGGGCCCTCAGCGGTTACGGCGCCACGAGATAGATGCTGCAATTTGTCGAGCGGTTTACTATGGCCTTATGCTAGTTGCAAATGGGTTCGCCGTATCTCCCTTTTGCAGCTAGATAAAGCCACAATCCCTACTTTTGCTTTTTCAAAAACAGGAACATAAAAACACCGACGACAACCAATATCCCAACCGGTAGAGCATATTGCATCTCGCCAACTCCTTTCATAAGTTTCCCCTTATTGCCGGACTGTGCCGTTCAGGGAGCCAAGATTTATGTTCCATGCCGACCATTACTCTCACTAAAGAGAGTACCCT
>LUZZ01000073.1 GCA_001603845.1 Syntrophobacterales bacterium Delta_01
CTTCGATGCCGCGGCTCAAAAACCCGTAGCCCAGCCCGGCGCTCTGCGAAACCACGCTGACGTTCCCCGCCGGCAGGGCGTCCGCGTCCAGCGAGGGATTGAACCCGCCGATGACGGAGTCGTGCGTGTTCAAAACGCCCTGGCAGTTGGGGCCCACCAGCCTCAGCCCGCTCTTGTTGCAGATTTCCTTGATCTTGGCTTGCAGTTCCTTGCCTTCTTCCCCCAGTTCGGCAAATCCCGACGAGCAAATGACGCAGTACCGGACCTTCGCATCGGCGCATTCCTGGATCATGTCCACGCATCGGGAAGCCGCGATCAAAATGACGGCCAGGTCCACGGGTTCCTCGATGTCTTTGATGCTGTGATAGCATTTCAACCCGGCGACTTCATCGTAGCGGGGGTTCACCGGATATATCTTTCCGCCGTAATGATGCTTCAGCAGGTATTTCACCGGCTGGCCGCCGATTTTGTTCAAGTCGCTCGATACGCCGATCACCGCGATCGACTTGGCGTGAAACAGGCTTTCAAGGTCCATGAAAAACTTCCTTTCCGATATGTCGTCATTCATACGATGTTTTTTATTTAAGCTGCCTGCGATGCGCTTCCCGGTTATTCGCAATCCTCATTGTCGTCCTTGGTGAAGCGCCGCCATACTAAAACCACTACGGGACTTGCGGCGAGGAGCAGGAGCACGTAGGTTTTGTAGGCGGTTATCTGGTAGCCGATGCCGCCCAGCAGCAGGAATATCCCCAATACCGCCAAAAGAACTATCCAGAACATTTTGCTTATGGACCTCCCTTCTCCGTCACTAACCGTTTGCGACCTGGGTGCGTTGCTTCCCCTTGTATTTTTGGAGCCATACCGCCAGCACCATGATCCCTACGCCCACCGCGTCCGTAAGCAGCCTGGGATCGATGAGCAGGATGGCGTTGGCGAACAGGACGACCCGCATCCACATCGGCATTTTGGTGATGAGCCATCCCTCCGTGGCGGCGCCCAGGGCGAATATGCCCATGGAAGCGGTGACGAAGGAAATTACCACGTGAACCGGGTCGCCCTGAGCCAGCAGGACCGGGTTCAGCACGAAGAAGAACGGCACCAGGTAGGAGGCAAAGCCGATCCGGAAGGCTTCGAATCCCGTTTTGATGGGATCGGATTCCGCGATGCCGGCCGCGGCAAAGGCCGCCACGGAAACGGGCGGGGTGATCACCGCGATGATGCCGTAGTAGAAGACGAACATGTGGGCCGATATGGCCGGCACGCCGATCTTGATCAAGATGGGAGCGACGATGGTGGCCACCAGGATATAGACGGCCGACGTGGGAAGCCCCATGCCCAGGATCAGCGAAATGGTCATGGTGATGAACAGGATGGGCCCGATGTGGCCCTTGCCCCACTCGACGAGGATCGTGGTCAACTGGAACGCGACGCCGGAAAGCTCGACGCACCCCACCACGATCCCCGCCGCGGCCACCGCGCTGGTCACGGTAAGGCTCGAACTCAGGGCCTTCGTGAAGATCATCATCACGTTCCGCTTGGAGATAAAACCTCTCAAGTGGATGATGGTCAGGATGACCACCAGGAAGGTGGACACCACGGCGGCCATCTGGGCGCTGGTGCCCATCAGCAGGAGGTAAACGATGACGAGCAGGGGGATCAGGTAGCTCCACCCGTCCCTGATGATGGGCCATAACGCCGGCAGTTCGCTTCTTGCCATCGTCTTGAGGCCCAGTTTCTGCGCCCTCAAATGCACCGCGATGAACACGGACAGGAAGTACAGCACCGCGGGAATCGCGGCGGCGATGATGATCTTGCCGTACGGCATGCCCAGGAATTCCGCCATGATGAATGCCGCGGCGCCCATGACCGGAGGCATGAGCTGCCCTCCGCTGGAGGCAAGCGCTTCCACGGCGCCGGCAAAATAGGGCGGGTACCCGACTCTTTTCATCAGGGGGATGGTGAAAGAGCCGGTGGTCACCACGTTGGCGACGGCGCTGCCGCTGATGGTGCCCATCGTGGCGCTGCTCAGAACGGCGGCTTTAGCGGGACCGCCCGTCTGGTTCCCGGTAAGCGCGAACGAAAGGTTGACCAGGAACTTCCCGCACCCGGTGGCGGCCAACACGGCGGCAAACACCAGGAAAACGTAAATGTAGCTGGAAAGGCAGCCCATGGGGATGCCGAAGATTCCTGCGGACCCGCGCACATAAAGATGCGTGATCAGGGACTCCCATTTTATGGGCGGGGTGTTGAGGATTCCGGGAAAGTAGTTGCCGAATACGGTGTGCAGCATGAAAAACGCGGGAACGGCGATCATCACCCAACCCAGCGTCCTTCTCGATATTTCCAGGACAAACAGGATCATCACGGCTCCCAGCACGTAGTCCCGGAGCGCCGGGCTCATTTCCCTGAAGGCAAAGGATACCGGATCGATGATGATGTTGAGGGCGGAGATGAAAGCCACGATGATGATCGCCAGGTCGACCAGCGAGATCAGCTTATAAGGTTCTTTCCAGGATTTCCTCCCGAGCGGTTTCATGATTATGATTACCGATCCGATCAAAAACAGATCGGTGGATCGGACTGACATGGCGTCAGCTTCTCCAAAGCCCGCCAAGGCAAGATGGTATATCGTCAGGAAGACTGCGATGCTGGCAAGAAGAACAGCAGTGATGAGCTTCCCGTTTATCAGACGTTCAGTCAGTAGCGTATTAACGATATCGCATTCGTCTTTTTCGATATCGATTAATCTTGTATCTACCTCTGCTGGCTTCACAAATTATCCCTCCCCCCTGGTGGGGTAAAATGGGAAGAGGCAGTGAACCTCTTCCCAACCAGACCGGTGCAATGCGAGCAAGTTCTACTTAATAATGAGCTTCGAAGTATCCAGGCCCTTTTCCTTGAAGTACTTGAGCGCGCCGGGGTGAACCGGGATGGTGTCACCCGCGGTGGCGGTTTCCAGGTCGAGATTGCGTACGCCGCCCACGATCTTGCGGGTGTCTTCAAGGTGGTCAAAAATGTGTTTCACCAGGTTGTATACGATTTCATCCGGAACGTCGGCCCTGGCAAAGATCACGCTGCAGTCGCCGGGGATGGAAACCGACTTGGTGTGAGACTTGAACGGACCGTAGTTGGCGGGTATTTCCGTCTTGATGTAGTCCGGGTTCTTGCTGGAAAACTTCTCCCACACGTCCGGTTCTTCGATGCCCACGAACCGGATGCCGCCGGGGATGGTGTGGTCCAGGTCCTGCCAGGTGGCCTGCACCGGGTCGGCCAGGATGACGATGCAGTCGATGAGCCCGTCCTTCATCTGGTCGGCGCTGGCATTGAGGTCCAGGTTGTCGATGCGGCCGCCCATCTGTTTCATCTTTGCCTCATCCACCCCGTAGGCGGCCAGGACCAGCCTGCCCAGCTTATTGCCGGCAAACGTGGGGATGCCCATGGCGACCTTTTTGCCGATCAAATCCTTCCAACTGTGGATGTCGCTCCTGGCCCGGACGCCGGCGCACAGCGGGGATTTCATCAGGGTGGCCACGAACCTCAGGTTTTCATACTTCTTGTCGTAGGGAGGCAGGCCCTTGTAGGCTGCCGACAGGTTGGTGGAATACGACCACCCCAGTTGCGCGTCGCCCTTGCCCACCGATACCGGGTTGCTGATCCCGCCGCCGGGCGCCACGGTCATTTTGAGGTTCGGAATGTCCTTTTCCAGCTTGCCGCTGAAGGTCACGGAAATGGGGTACCAGTTGGACGTGGTGAGACCGGCCGCCCAGCGGTAATATTTCGTTTCCGCCTGGCCCGTTCCTTCGGCGAATATAAACAGCAGGGCAGCCAGCAACGGTATCCACAAACAAGTCATCGGGCTTCGTTTTCTCATCTTTGTCTTCTCCCTGTTGCTCTATCGTAGGTGATTTTTCAAAAGCAGCCGAACCGGGTCCTTACTCGAATTTTTTGTCCCGCTGTTCGAGGAAAGCCTTCAGCCCGTGTTCCCTCACGAACTGGTTGCGGGATTCCCTCTCTTCCTTCGACTTGTACAGCGCCAGCAGCGCCGATATCTCGCGGTTGTATTCGATGGCGTCGAACAGGCCCATCATTTCGTAGCCCTTGTTGATGGCCCTCTTGCAGACCTTCAGCGCGGGCTTGGGAAGCTTGCAGATATATTCCAGCCAGCTTTCCACGTTCTGGTCGAACTCCGCCAGGGGGAAGACCTCGTTGACCATTCCGATGGCCTTGGCCTCGTCGGCCCCGATGGTCTTGCCCATGATCAGGAATTCCTTGGCCTTCTTCATCCCTACCACCCACGGAACGATCAGGGTGGGGGCGAAGGCGCCGTGCCTCACTTCCGGCTCGCCGAACTTGGCGTCGTCGGAGGCCAGGGTCAAATCGCCCATCAGGGCCAGGTCGCACCCGGCACCCAGGCAATAGCCCTTCACCGCGGTAATGACGGGAATATCCATCTTCCAAATGACCCGTGCTGTATCGATCATCTGGTTGAAATGCCCGGTCCAGCCCTCGGGGCTGTGTTCCCAGGAATTGAATGCCGCATCTTTCAGATCGACGCCGGTGGAAAAGGCTTTTCCATGGCCGTAAATCAGCACGACGGTGGCGTCCTTGACTTCGGCGGCCATTTTGACCGCTTCGAGCAATTCCCTCTTCATCGCGCCGTCAATAGCGTTCATGGTTTTCGGCCTGTTGAGTCCGATCCGGACCACTTTCCCATCGACATCGTAGGTTATCGCCTCAAAACCCATCTCTGAACCTCCTGCGTTTGAGCCATCGAATTAGTAAATGAAACACAACGTTGCCAGTTCCTGCTGCCCGAAGTTCCGGAAAGGGTGAGAAGCGCCCCGCCAGTCCTCCCTTGCCGCTGCGCGGCATGGCGGGGCGCCGTACCTCATACACCTGCCTTCACTTTCCTACAGGCAGCATCGCTTAAAGCTCACCCCCAACAATGGCCGTGTGCCGCCATCGCACACTCGCCGAACCCGGCTCCACATCGAAACGGCCGCGGCGCCGTACCGGTTCCCCGCCGGGAAAAACAATCCGGCTTGGTCCCTCCATGCCCCCTCCGTTTCCGTGTTTCCGGGCATTCCCCTCCTACGTTAACCAAGGCAATGAATGTGCCAATGTACGTTCCGGCTGCTATATGGCCGAATTAGCGCTAAAAAGAACCGATGCCCGCCGACCGGCCGGCCGCGAGGCACATCAGTGCTCGCAATATTCTTTCGATTTCTGGTATGCAACATGCCATTTATGCCTTGCTGTCCGCATCCTGCACCCGGCCCTATATGGCTTTTTCTTTCTTGAGTTCCTCTATATCATTTCGGGTGTAGCCCAGTCCCGTGAGTATCTCGTCGTTGTGCGCTCCCAGCAGAGGGGGCGGCAGGTAGTCGATGGTCACCCCGGACATTTTGACCGGGTTGCCGATATATTGGAAC
The DNA here is from genome assembly GCA_001603845.1 of Syntrophobacterales bacterium Delta_01. Classification (GTDB taxonomy): domain Bacteria; phylum Desulfobacterota; class Syntrophobacteria; order Syntrophobacterales; family Syntrophobacteraceae; genus SbD1. The sequence goes on from LUZZ01000073.1 coordinate 5,433, forward strand.
AACCCCAGTTTCGGGTGGTTCATCGAACCGATCATTCCCCGTTTTTGAAGCGTTTCGTCGGTAAATATGTCTTTTAGAGTTTTCACCACGCCGTTGGGTACTTCATAGCGGGTCAGGAGTTCCTTCCACACCGAAGTGGGTTTCTTTTTGAATTCCTCCCTGACCATCGCGTTTACTTCGTGCCGGTTTTTGAACCGGGCCTCGATGGTCGCGAACCGGGTGTCACTTTTCAGGTTCTCCCAGCCCATGGCGTCGCACAACTTGTGCCACAGCGTATCGTTGGCCACCGCGATGTTGATGAAGCCGTCCCGGGTCTCGAACAGGGTATAGGGGTTGAAAGTGGGATGGGCGTTTCCCTTTCTCTCCGGGTTTTCGCCCTTTTCCAGGTACACGCTGGCGGGAAGGCTGAGCAGCGATACCAGCGAGTCCAGCAGGCTTATTTCCATGTACTGGCCGCGCCCCGTACGGGAGCGCATCATATAGGCGTACACGATCCCCTGGATGGCATACAAGGAGCTGACCAGGTCGCCGATGGGCACCCCCACCTTCATGGGGACTCCGTCCGGCTCGCCGGTCACCGACGTGACGCCCGATTCCCCCTGGACGATGGGATCGTAGGCCCCCTGGTGGTTCTCCTGCCCGTAACCGGAAATCGAGCAGTAGATGATCCCCGGGTTCGCCCTGGAGACATTTTCGTAGTCGAAGCCCAGGCGGCCGATAACGCCGGGCCTGAAGTTTTCGATAAACACGTCCGCATCTTCGATGAGCTTCCACAGGATTTCCTTGCCCCTGGGATGCTTCAAGTTGATGGTGATGCTTTTCTTGTTGCGGTTGAGCAGGAAAAAGTACGTACTCTCGCCGTTGATAAACGGCGGCGTGGACCTCAGGTCGTCTCCCTTGCCGGGAGATTCGACCTTGATGATTTCCGCCCCCATATCCCCCAGTTGCATGGTGCAGAAGGGGCCGACCACGACCCTGGTAAGATCCAGAACTTTCAGACCCTTGAGAGGCTTTTCAAACTTCATCCTTGAATCCCCGTTTGTAGATAAATGCGTTAATCGAAATCGAATTTGTTATCGAGTTCTCCCGCGGCAAACAGGCGCTTGCGCACGTTGAGGGGGTCCAGCTTCCTTATGATGCCCACCTCCTCCCTGGTGGGAGGAGCCGTGGTCCGGAAATCATCGGCTGCGGAAAGTTCAAAGCCGGTGCAGGCGCGCACCACGTCCAGCGAGACCCCGGGGTGTACGGATGTGAGGCGCATTTCACGATCGGGGCCGGCGAAATCGAAAACGCCCAGGTCGGTGATCAGGCAATCCGGGCCGCCTCCCCGGAGGTGGAGTTCCCTGCGGGTGCCGGCGGGCGTGACGTGGCCCACCGTGGTGATGTAGTCCACCCTGTCGACCACCGTGTACTGTTTCTTCTTCCTGGCCGCCTCGCTCGCCATGTGCTTCGTGGTCCACAGGGTAAAGTTTTTGGCCGAACAGGAAATGCTGCTGGCCCCGGCGCCGCCGGGCAGCTTCACCTTGATGTTGTCCAGGGTCCCGATCAGCGTGTTGTTGGCGTTGCCGTACCGGTCTATCTGCCCGCCGCCGAAAAAGATCCGGTCGATCTTGCCCCGGGGGACCATGTTGAAGATGTCTTCGACCGGGACGGTCAGTTCGGCGTAATAGTTGTAAATATGGTCCACGGACAGGGGAGGCAGGAACGGGTAGTCGGGGTTCACCGCCCCCTGCAGCCCGCCCAGGAAAACCAGTTCGGGCGCGTGGGTCTTCCGGGCCAGGGACATGGCCAGGAAAGGCAGGGCCACCGCCACGCCGTTGAAAACGATGTCGCCGTCGTTTATCGTGCGGGCAAGGGATGCCACCATCAGTTCGTCGATTGTGTAATACTCGGGCAGGTTCATTCGAACATCTCCATCCATTCGCCAGTGCCGCCAGACCAGGATTTCAGCAAATCGATCTTTTTACCGCCCCCTATGGATTGGATATAGGCCTCGTGGCCGGCCGTGTTGTAGACATAGGTGTCGAGGTAGTTCCGGACGTCGGCCTCCCCCTGCCTGGAGAACTGCACGTATTCCTGCATGTGTCTCCGGTCATAGGAGTAATCGGGATAGCACGACGTGGGATGGCTTCCGTAGGGCGCTTCCACGATTGCGCTGACGTAGTAGTGGGGAATGGTGGGCCCCAGCTCCCGCATCCGCTCGTCCGAGATGATCCGTTCCACGGTGACGATGACCGTATCGGAGATCGTAGAGAGCAGCCTGTCCTTGAAAACCGGCCCCAGTATCTTCACGTTGCCCCGGGTGTCCGCGAAATGGGCGTGCACCAAGGCGACATCCGGCTTCAGAGCGGGCACCACGGTCAGTTGCTCCCCGGTGTAGGGGCACCGCATCTGCTTGAACTCGGGGTGCAGCTTCAGCAGATCCGTCCCGCCCAGCATGGGCATGGGCATGAACGGCAGGCCGAACTCCACGGCCCGGAACTGCTGGAGCAGGATGTTGCAGTCCGTCTCCTTGATTTTGATTTTTCCCTGTTCGCAGGCCCTGCGGTAGTTCAACGCCAGCCCCAGGTCGAACTCGAAACCCACGAAGGAGTTTTCGACCGTGCCGACGATCCCCGCGGCGCACATGAGGTCCACCGCAAAGCTGTGCGCGCCGCCGATGGTGTGCAGGTCCTTTTTCTTCTGCCTGATCAGTTCCCGGACCATGGCGACCGGTTCTCTGGCCGTCAACACGCCGCCGATCGCCACCTTGGCCCCGTCGCCCACCAGGGCGCCTGCATCGTGAAATGACTTGATCCTGCTTTTCATGATGGATACCGCCAAACTCAGTACCTTCCTTCAAAAGTGTCCAATATTCCGGCGCAGACGGCCTCGCTCCCCCACGTCCGTCAGGGAGAACAGTTCCCGCGAGAACATTCCTGTAGCATCTGCTCCCATTTATCCACGTACTGGATGGATTCCTCGATATGGGCCCGCATGAACCGTTCGGCCCGGTCCGGATCGCCCTGTTCAAAGAGGTCGATCAGTTTGAAGTGCTGGTCCAAAGAGCTTTGCAGGCGCGGCAGGAAAGCCGACGTCCTGAAGCGGATGAGCCGCATCTGGTTGAAAAGGCCTTTTCCAAGGTCGATCAACGTGCAGCACCGGCTGCGATCGAGGATGAATTCATGAAACTCGATATTGGCCTGGGAAAATTTGTAACGCTTGTCTTCGAGAGTGGAATCCAGGAAGGGGGTGAACCGCTCCCTCATCCATTGCAGGTCTTCGGGAGTGAACGTGCGGGTGGCCAGCCGGGCGGCCATGCCTTCCAGCGTTGCCCGGACCATGAGGGTGGAGACGATTTCGCTCCGGGTCTTGGTGGCGATGAACACCCCCTTGTACGGCACGAGCTGGACAAACCCTTCGGCCGCCAGCCGGTTGATGGCTTCCCGCACGGGGGTGCGGCTCATATTCAACTGGGCGATCAGGGCCTTTTCGTCCAGCCGGCTCCCGGGAGGCTGGCTCGTGATATCCGAAGTAACGATGTACTCCTTTATCATCTCGTAGGCCCTCTCACTGAGCCTCAAATGGCTGTCTACCGGTTTCATCTGCATCGTCTGCATCTTCCCCGAGGAGCAACGGACATCCGTTCACACCGAAGCATTCCTTCCTTAGCCATCCTCCTGCGCGCCTCCCATTCGAATACCGGCTCGCACCTATTCAAGGCGGGCAGCGCCGGTTCGCCGCCGGCGCCCGGTCCGCACGAGGCGGCTTCCGGGCCTTAAAATCTTGAAAGCCCCGTGCGCTGCGGAACTCCCTTCCATGTCGCCGCGAAGGGGGGGCCGCCCAAGATTTAATTTTGTATATTGTATATTGTATAGAGATTGCCGTTGTCAAGCGGAATCGTATGGCTTGAAGCTAAGCCCCGCGCATATTGTATCCGATACCTGGGAAAAGGGCCGCAGGAAGCCGCTTTAGGCAAGGCAGTGGTGGACGGCGGGAAAGGGATGGGAGGAGTGTCTTCTTAAGTTGACATATCGGCCTGCCCCTCACGCCGCTTCGCGGTTTAATTGGGCGTTGCGGCGGCGTTCGGCGCGCACGCGTTTTGGGCGTGCGGCCGATTCCGGGGGGCACAGAGGAAGAGGGCTGTTGCCCAAAAGGATATTAAGGATATGAAGAATATTAAGGTTCATCCATAGTGGAACGAGCGAAAATAATGGAACGAACAAAAATCCCCCTCCCTGCGATGGGAGGGGTTAGGGGAGGGTGTTGATATCGCTAAGTTTTTCACCCCCACCTTACCTCCCCCATCAAAGGGGGAGGAGCCTAAAGTCAACAACATTGTCCTCCCCCGTCAAAAGGGGAGGACCTTGAAGTCAACAACACTGACCAAGGGAGGGGAGTAGTCCGTACTGTTAGCGGCCTCCTGCTGAAATTTCGGCTTTGGGCAACAGCCCCGGAAGCCTTCCTCCGCGCTTTTCATAAGAGAATAAAAGCGGCGGCTAAATGGCGGGGGTGGGAATGTCCGGCCACGCGGTGGCGGCGCCCACGCGCTTTGCGTTCAGGATTTCGCCCGTTCGGGTGTCCACGTCCACAAAGGCCACTGGGACCCTCGTCGTGTCGAAGCCGAAAAGCCCGGTTTTGGACCGGTGGCGGCTCCCCTCGTGGTCGATCTCCACGAGCACGATGCGCCGGATCGGGCAGGATTCGCACCGGAGGTCGGGCCGGTCGATCCCGAGCGGGCAGTGATGCCGCCTGGCTACGGCCGGGTCGACGTGGTGCATGGCCGCCATCTGCGCAGCCGGGGAGCGCCGGAGGTGTTCAAACGGGTTGAAGATCCAATCGGCGATGAAGGCGAAGGTATGGTGCTGCTGATGGAGTTGGAAGGCACCGCCGGTGTCGGCGATCATTCCCTGCATCACGTAGTCCGGCGGCATGAGGTAGCCCAGGTAGTCCCTGTCGGGCCTGATGGCGGAAAGGGCTTCCGACGGGCCGGCCCCTTTGGAGATTTGTTCGAGGACCCTGGCGCTGAGGCCCCGGTCTTCCGGAAGGATGGAAACGAGGGTCACGTTGCGGCGGGATTCCAGGGGGAGCGAGCCAAGCGTCACCGTCCTCAGGAGAAACCCGGCGCCGATCACTACGATGGGGATGCACAGCGTGACGGCAACCGGTTTCCGGATTCCGCCCCGCAACAACCCCAGCGGAGCGGACAGGCGGCTTTCCAGGGCGCGGGGTAAAAACATCCCCGTGCGGTCCATGTACTCGCGGTAGCCTTCGCCGAATCGGGCGAGCATCCTCCGCTCTTCATCCCTGGCCAGGAAGTAATAGAGGATGAACATCACGGAAAGCGACGCGAGCACCAAAAACCTCGGCCACAGGATGCTCATGCCGGTTCCCCACAGCCCCAGAGCGAGGTACTGGGGGTGGCGGACCCAGCGGTAGAGGCCCCGGTGCGCGATCCCCCATCCGAAGATTTTCCCGGAATACACCTGCGCCGCGCATATAAAAAAGGTGGTCGCTCCCGCCACGAACAGAACCGACCCCGTCACGCGCACGGCCTTGAGAAAGAACGTCGGCGGCAGGATCATGTGCGGCAGGAAAAAGCCGGTCAGCCATCTCGTGGCGGTGTAGTCCTGGAGCCAGTGCAGCACGGGGTTGAAAACCGAGTAGAAGAAGAAGGCGAAGGGGCTGATCATAATCAGCACTTCGAAGGCCATGATGAAAAAGACGATGATTCCGCCCCGGGCGGCAATACTTTTGAGTCGTTCGCCAAGTCTCCGGTTTTCCATGGTCGTAAACCTCTCTTCTTAAAGCCCGGACATCTATCCGGGCCCGGGTGCGGCCGGGTGGTCGTCCGGCCGGTTCGATTTTCACCAATTTATATCTTCACGCACAAAAAAGCGAGCCGCGATCCCGCTCGCAGAATGCCGTCGCCATCTTGGGCAGAAGAGATTTTTAATTAAATATTTAAAATACTTAAGTTTGACATGGACGGACCGGGC
>LUZZ01000074.1 GCA_001603845.1 Syntrophobacterales bacterium Delta_01
GCTGGTAGCCGGGGGACGGGAACCGAATCCCGGAGGCGCGAAGGTCTGCGCTCCGATACCCGCCACCCGATATCTGCTGTCGGATGACAGATGGCGGAGGCTGGTAGCCGGGGGACGGGAACCGAATCCCGGAGGCGCGAAGGGCCGCGCTCCGATACCCGATACCCGCCACCCGATACCCGTTACGCTTTTTTCTTGATTTTTTCGATCATTTCTTCGACTTCCTGTGCACCCTGCCCATAGAAGTCATGCTCTTCGGGGGACAGTTCTTTGAGAAGCCTTAAAAATTCCCCGGCGTGCACCAGTTCTTCTTCGGCGATGTCCACCAGCACCGTGCGGGCCAGTTCGTTGTCCGTGCGTTCGGCCACCTGCATGTACAGTTGCACCGCTTCATATTCCGCGGCCACCATGAACCGCATCGCTCTCACGAGTTCCGAATGGGTCAGTTTTTTGTCTTCGCCCACACCAGTAAGTGCCGTTCCAAATTCTGGCATTTCTTCCTCCTTAAGTATGCTGATGAACTTGCATGAACCGGGTGAATACGAAAATGGGATAGGCGTTGTGCCCTTTGCACCCGTTTTTTATAATCAAGACGGGTCTGAAAATCAATCAAACCAGCCGCCGGAACGGACCGGGCCGGGGCGAATCCCGCCGGAATTTGTCCGGAAAGCACCGAGGATCGATGGCTTCTTTTTTTAAAAGCCGCCAGCACATGGGACTGGCAGCGATCATCATCGCGGGAGGGATCCTGCTTTCCCGGTTCATGGGGCTGTTTCGCGACAAGCTCATCTCGGTGCTTTTCGGGGCCACGCAGGAATCGGACCTCTATTTCGCGGCCTTCGTGATCCCCGATTTTATCAATTACCTGCTGGCCGGCGGGTATTTTTCCATTACCCTGATTCCGTTTCTGACAAAGTACTTCGAAGAAGACGAAGAAGACGGCTGGCGCTTTTTCTCCACGGTGTTCTTCTGGATAACCGCCGCCATCTGCGCTCTCACCCTGCTGGCGTTTATTCTCGCCCCCCGGCTGGCCTATATCGCCGCCCCCGGCCTCGACCCCCGCGCGCTGGCCCGCCTTGCCGTGTTCCTGCGGATCATACTCCCCGCGCAGATCTTCTTTATGTGCGGTTCCTGCCTGAGCGCCCTGCTCTTCATGCGCAAGCAGTTCACCGTCCCCGCGCTGACCTCGGTTTTCTACAATCTTTTTATCATCGCCGGCGGCGCGCTGCTCCGGAGGCGCGGCATGGAGGGGTTCTGCTGGGGCGTGCTGGCGGGTTCTTTCGTAAGCAATTTTCTGCTCCCCCTGCTCGCGGCCAAGGCGGGAGGCGGCCTGCGCCTCCGGTGGTCCGTTTCGCACCCCGGGCTGAAGAAATATTTCCTGGTGGCGCTGCCCCTGATGATCGGGCAGTCCGTCACCGTGCTCGACGAACAGATGCTGCGGATCTTCGGCTCCCTGGCGGGAGTGGGCGCCGTGAGCTGGCTCAGCTACGCCCGCAGGATCATGCAGGTGCCGGTGAGCGTGGTGGCCCAGGCCGCGGGGGTTGCCTCGTATCCTTTCATGGCGGAGCTGTTCGTAAAGAAGGATTTTACCCGGCTATTCAGCACCATCCGGGTGGCCCTTCAAAACGTCGTCACGCTGCTCATTCCCCTGTCGGTCTGGATGATCCTGGTCGCCGAACCGACCGTGCGGTTCATCTTCCAGCAGGGCCGCTTCACTGCGCACGATACCGCTCAAACCGCGCTGCTGCTCCAGATGCTGCTCGTCTGCGCCACCTGCTGGGGCTACCAGCAGGTGCTGGGCCGGGGGTTCTACGCCCGGATGGATACGCTCACCCCCGCGGTGCTGGGCACGGCGGCGGCGGTCCTGTCCATCCCCGTTTTCTATCTTCTTACTTCCCGGTACGGCGCGATGGGGATCGCGGCGGCAAGCGTTTTGTCGGTCCTTGCCTACACGGCGGCCATGACTGTCTGGTGGAAGGTGCGCATCGGAGGCGAGGCCTTTTCGGGCATTGTCGCCGGCTCGCTCAAGGTGGGCGCTCTGTCGCTGGCGTGCGCGCTCCCGGCCTGGGGCGCGGGGAAGGTGCGGCTGTTCGACCCCCAGGGGTCTCCCTATCTCAGTTCCCTGTCCGAAATCGCGTTGAGCGGACTGGTCTTCGGAGTTTTTTTCGTCGTGCTTTCCGGCCGGTTGATCCCGGAAACGGTGAAGCCCTACCTGGAAAAGGCCGGGCCTGTCGGGAGGCGGCTGCTGAAAAGCAAGACGGCTTAACGCCAATAAAAAAGAGCGGGGGAAATGTTTCCTCCCGCACTCCCATGCTCTTAAGGCATCGTTTCGATACCATCGCTCCCGGCATACACACGTTCACCGGTTTTGCCGGTTCCCGGACTCCGGCTTGGGAACCCGAGTCTGAAGCTTCAACTTCTGCTGTGGGCGGACGCGAAGCAGAGGCTTCCACAACTCGGTCCCAAGTCGGAGCCTGGGAACCGGCGCACCGGCAAAACCGTCCAACAGAGCGGGCATTTCGCGGTCTCCAGCGCCCCCGCCGGGGCAGGGATTTCCGCGGTAAGGCCGTCCTTTCCGGCCCGCTAGCCCACGATCCAAACGGCCCTGTCTCTTCCCGCCTGGACCAGTTTGTTGCTAACTCTTCCCATGTCGAAGTCTTCCACCGTCGAGACGCCCCGCCTTCCCACGACGATGGTCCCGTAGCCGCCCGATCTGGCTTCTTCGAGGATGCTGCCCGCGCGGGTGATCGCTCCCGTTATGATTTTCGTGGAGATGCTTTCAGCCGGGATGCCGGCTTTCTCCAGCTTTTCCGAGGCTTTCGCCAGGACGGGCTCGATTTCCTTGACGGCCTGCTGCATCCGATTCGCCTGGTATTCCTCGAAGTCGGGGTTTTTGAAGCTTTCGGACCCGTTGGTGATCTTTCTGACCACGTGCAGCAGCAGGACCTTTTTGGGCAGGCCGTCGGTCATCCGGATCAGGTGGTCGAGGGCGAGGCTGGAACCCTTCGAGGAATCCACCCCCACCACGTATTTTTGGTTCTCCGGCTTGCCGCCCACCAGCCATACCGCCAGGTCGTTGACCTTGAGCACGATCTTGCTGGCGACGCCGCCCAGCGACAGCTCCTGGATGGTGCTCAACCCCCTTCGCCCCAGGATCACGGCGTCGTAGCCCCGATGGGACTCCATGGCAATGTCGCGGGCGATGCCCACTTTCCGTTCCCGCACGTCCACCCTGATCGCCGAATCCGGAAATCCGGCGTCCAGGAAAACCTGCCTGGCCCGGTCCATAAAATCTTCGATCTTCTTTTCCTGCTGGATTTCCCAGCCGCGCACCACCTGGACTTTGTGTTGCCAGACGGGGTCTTTTTCGAGGTCCCAAAAAGCCTCGGGGATTTTACTCGTTATATGCAGCAGCACGATTTCGGTGCTGGAGGGAGGCAGGACTCCGCTGACGTAATTGACGGTTTCGTAGGACTGGTAGGAACCGTCCACCACCAAGAGAATTCTTCTCTGGAAGGTATTCATCTTCCACCTCTACCCTATGTTTGAACGGAAGTCTGAAGCCTCCCGGTCAAGTGAGCTCTGTTCCGGGCCGGGGCTGACCGACCCCGGTTGCGGGGCAGGATGGGAAACCCGCCCCGGTTCGGAGCATAAATGGAAAAATCCGCCGTCACTTAAATGTGAATAGAATCGCAAGTAGTATGAAATAGGTACCTATTGAAGTCAACGGATAAGTGAATCCAGGTACAATAGTTTTTCCCGGATGGAAATCCCTTGCGGAAGGGGGCGGTTATCCATCGAGACAGGCCGGTGAAAAGTCGCAATTCGCAGATAGGCATCCCGGTCCGCATGAAGAGGGACGGGGCGTTTGCGGGACGATGCCGGCGCAGCGAAACGGGAGCGGAAGGAACATTTCGTTTGCCGGATTCCGAAATTGTGTTAGGTTTAAAATTCACGTGATTTTAGGAAAAACGGCGTAAAGTTTCCCCGCAGCCTTACCAAACGGCCTGCGGTGAATTAAGTTTCAAGCGTATGGTTCCGGTATACGATTTTGAATGTATGGGAATGAAATATCTTTGCGATGCTTAATGAGTTTGAAAGGAGACCGGTTTTATGATCACCGTTTCTGAAAAAGCGGAATCTGTCCTGAAGGAATATTTCAAGGAGAAGGAAATTTCCCCTATCCGGATATTTCTTCAGTCCGGCGGGTGAGGCGGCCCGTCTTTGGCCATGGTTCTGGATGAACCTAAAGAAACCGACGATGTGTACAAGATCAACGGCTTTACGATGATGATCGACAAGGGACTGCACGAGACCACCAAGAACGTCGCCGTGGATTACGTCATCTACGGCATGGGTTCCGGTTTCCGGGTGACTTCCGAAATCCCGGTAAGCGGAGGAGGCGGAGGCTGTTCGCCTTCATGCAGTTGTTGATCTCTTGCTTCCGAGAGAAGGCACAAAAACCGGGGGACGTCATGTCCCCCGGTTTTTTTCGTAGGTGCGCCCGGCAGGAATTTGCCTGCAAGATGACGGTGAGTGGGCGCGGCCTTTGGGGCTGTCGCCCAAAAGGATATTGAGGTTCATCAATATTGAGGTTCATCAATAGTGGAACGAACGAAAGTCCCCCTCCCTGCGATGGGAGGGGTTAGGGGAGGGTGTGTATTTCCGGACACTTACGACCCGCTCCCCAACCGGCACCCTACAACCCACAACCGGCAACCGGCCTATTTCGCATATCCGATGACCCCGCAGGCCACCCGCGCCCCGGCGTTGCCTGTGGGCTGGGTCTTGAAATCGTCGGCGCGGGCATGGACGATGACCGCGCGGCCGACAATCGAATGGGGGCCTTCGAGCTTGAGGAGCTTATCCGTGAGTTCCAGCCGGGCGTGGCCGCTCTTGTCAGCTACGATGTTTCCCAGGTCGCCCACGTGGCGTTTTTCGGCCGTGGGGCCGCCATGCGGCTGGTCGAAGGGATTGTAGTGCCCGCCCGCCGAATTGGCCTCGGGGGAACTGCAGTCGCCGTACTCATGGATGTGAAACCCGTGCGGTCCCGGCGAGAGGCCGTCTACCATCGCGACCACGTGAACGGCTTTCCCGTCCCGCTCGAAGCTGACGTACCCCTTCACCTTGCTGCCTTCGGTGGGGTTGAGGACCGCGATGGCCTTGCTCGATATCCCGTGGCCCTCCCCTCCGCGGGAACAGCCCGCCAGGCCCAGTCCCGCGATCAACAGCAAAAATACCGCCCCTGTTACGATCGTTCTCATCTCTTTCCTCCTCGTTGGTAAATGATCCGGCAGATCGAAGCAGATCAAAGCAGGTCGAAAGGTATAAAAATCAGGAAATGTCGCCTGAAGACGGTTCATTGAAGGGCAGCCCCGAAAGCAGCTTCATCAGGGGGCACACGCCGGTGCGGGCGGCGTTGAGCATGCCGAGACTCACGGCGAACGCGAGCAGCAGCCACCACTTGGAGGCAAAAGCGCCGAGCACCACGCTCAGCAACACCACCAGTCCCACCACCAGGTAAATTTGCCGCTGAAGACTGAACGATTTTTTGGCCTGTTCTTCCATATTCTTCCTCCATCGACCGGGGTTGATTGGAATATCCCGGCAAAACCAAGGCGCCGCCTGCCCCGCGCCCCTGCGGCATCCGGGAAAACGCCTGAAACCAAGCCTATAAATGGTGCCCGCAAAAGATACAAGCAAAAATGGGCCGCGCGTTACGGCTGCGGGCTGCCGCTCGCGCGCCCGGTCCTAAAACTCCGCGTGTCCCGGGGTCCTCGGAAACGGAATGGCCTCGCGGATGTTGGCCAGGCCGGTCACGAACTGCACCAGGCGCTCGAACCCCAGGCCGAAACCGGAATGGGGCGCCGATCCGAACTGCCGCAGTTCCACGTACCACCGGTAGTCTTCGATGGAAATCCCCTTGAGTTTCATCTGGTCGAGCAGCACGTCGAGGCGCTCCTCCCTCTGCGAGCCCCCGATGATCTCTCCGGTTCCCGGAACGAGGATATCCATGGCGCCGACCGTTTTTTGGTCGTCATTCACGCGCATGTAAAAGGGTTTGAGCGATCTCGGGAAATCGATCACGCCCACCGGCCGCTGGAACACTTTCTCGGTGAGGAAGCGTTCGTGTTCGGCCTGGAGGTCGTTTCCCCATTCCACCGGGTAGACGAACTTTTCGCCCGATTTCTGAAGCCGATCCACCGCCTCCGTGTACGTGATGACCTCGAAGGGCGAATTGACGACCGTTTCCAGGCGCGAGCGGAGTTCGGGTTCGATGAACCGGGTGAAAAAGTCGAGATCTTCCGCGCATTCGTTGAGCACCACCGCGGCCAGGTTCTTGATGAAGTCCCGGGCGAGGTCCAGGTTGTCCTCCAGGTCGTAGAAGGCCGCCTCCGGTTCGATCATCCAGAATTCAGCCAGGTGTCTGCTGGTGTTGGAATTTTCGGCCCGGAAGGTGGGGCCGAACGTATACACCCTGCCCAGCGCCAGGGCGAAGATTTCCGCCTGGAGCTGGCCGGACACCGTAAGGTAGGCCGGTTTTGCGAAAAAATCGTCCTGGTAGGAATTTCCCGCCCCGGGTGCGGCGGGGTGCAGCGGGTCGAGCGTGGTCACGCGGAAGATTTCCCCGGCTCCCTCGCAGTCGCTTGCCGTGATGATGGGGGTGTGCAGGTAGTTGAACCCGCGTTCGGCGAAAAATCGATGAATGGCATAACTCAATCGGCTGCGCACCCGGCTCACCGCGCCGATGGTGTTGGTCCTGGGCCGCAGGTGCGCGATCTGGCGCAAAAATTCGAAAGAGTGCCTTTTTTTCTGGAGAGGATAGGTCGCCGGGTCGGCCCAGCCGTAAAGCTCGATCCGTTCGGCCTGGAGTTCGATGGCCTGCCCCTTTCCGGGCGAGGCGGAAACCGTCCCTTCGACCATCACGGCGCTGCCGTTGGTTATCTTTTCCAGCAGGTCGCGGTAGGCGGGGTTTTCCAGCCCTGCCACCACCTGGAGGCTTTTGAGGCAGGAGCCGTCGTTTAATTCGATGAAGCTGATCCCGGCCTTCGAATCGCGCCTGGTGCGCACCCAGCCCTGGACGCGCACCGGTTTGCCGGTGTACTCGCCTTCGTTGCCGAACAGGTCGGCGATGCGTATTCCCTTTTCCATCCCTGTCCAATCCTCGGTCGGTTTACTGAAGTCCGATGTTACATAATAATGGCTAATGCGCGATCTTGCACCATCCCCTTTGCATCTTCGCGCTCCCGGATGATATTTCACTTTTTGCCGGAAATAAGAAAGTTCCTTTTCCAAATAGTTTCTTGCATAAGGGTGGGAATCTCTCTTATAGTGCCCCCAGCGGAAATGAACTTTCATCTGGTTGAAAAGAAATTATAAAATCCCCGATCGGGTAGATTTTGCCACACTCCAGGAGGTACGAGCACGATATGGCTATTTCCGCAAAAATGCGCCGGTTTGCTGAAAATTCGTCTTGGATCCGAAAGATGTTCGAAGAGGGAGGACGTCTTAAAAAGCTCCACGGAGAAGAAAACGTTTTCGACTTCAGCCTTGGCAATCCCAACGTCCCCCCGCCCGATATCGTTCGACAGAAACTGATCGAGCTGGCAGGCAGCGAAGAACCCGGAGCTCACGGCTACATGCCCAACGCCGGCCTGCCGTCTACCCGGGCCGCGTTGTCGAGTTATCTCTGCGGGGAGTACTGCGTGTCCATGGCCCAGGACCTGATCGTCGCCACGTGCGGCGCCGCCGGCGGCCTGAATATCATCTTCAAGGCCCTGCTCGATGCCGGGGACGAGGTGATGTGCCCCGCGCCCTATTTCGTAGAATACGGCTTCTACGCCGATAATCACGGCGGAGTCCTGAAACCGGTGCCCGTCCTGCCCGATTTTACACTGGACCTGGACCGCATGGAGCGGGAAATCACCGAAAAGACCAAGGTGGTGCTCATCAATTCTCCGAACAACCCCACGGGGCAGGTGTATTCCGACCAGTCGCTGGCCGCGCTGGGCCGCATTCTCGATGCGAAGAGCCGCCAGTTCGGCCACGTCATCTACCTGGTCTCGGACGAGCCCTACCGCAAGATCGTTTACGATGATTGCTGCGTGCCGTGCGTTTTCCAATACTATCCGAACTCCCTGATAACCAGTTCCTACTCGAAGGACCTTTCGCTGCCCGGCGAACGCATCGGCTTCGTCGCCGTGGGGCCGGCGGCGGAGGACGCAGAAGGGATCGTGGAAGCCCTGGCGATGGCCAACCGCATCCTGGGATTCGTCAACGCCCCGGCCATGATGCAGCGGCTGGTGGTGGAACTCCAGGGAATGTGCGTGGACATCGGAATCTACAAAAAGAAACGCGACAGGCTGGTGTCGGCGCTGAGCGGGTTCGGCTACGAACTGACCGTTCCCCGCGGGGCGTTTTACCTGTTTCCGCGGACTCCGATTCCCGATGACGTTCAGTTCGTGAGGCTGCTCCTGGATGAAAACATCCTGGTGGTTCCCGGAAGCGGGTTTGGGGGACCCGGTCACTTCCGGGTTGCCTACTGTGTCGATGACCGGACCATCGAGGGGTCTCTTCCGGGATTCGAAAGGGCGTTCAAAAGGGCAAAAAGCATGTAAACGAGGGGAGAAAGATGCAGAAAAAAATCTTTTTACAGAGGGGGCAGGGCGGCAGAAGCGGGCGCTCGCCGTACGTGAAATATTTGCTTTGGGCGGCGCTGTGCCTGATGCTGCTGGTGATCATCACGCCGTACCTGATGGACAGGGGTAAGCCGGTGCCCAGAAGGTCGGTGCCTTCCGAAAAATCGGTATTGAAAAAAGAACTGCCCAAACCTCCGGAACCGGTGCCCGGCCAGCCCGTCGAAGGGGTCCCGGGAAGCCTCGCCGCCAAGTCCGAGCAGACCCAGGAATCGGTGAAGCCTCCGGAACCGCAGCCGCCGCAGGTCCAGCCGACTCCCGCTCCCACTCCGGCTCCCGTCCCGGTCCCGGCGACTCCTGAGCCGCAGCAGCCCAAGCCGCCCGTGCCCACCGAACCTCACCAGGCCAGGCCGGCGGACCTCTTTCCCAAGTTCGGCCCTTCCACCGAAGCCCCCGCCGCGGTAGCCCGGCCGGCTCCGGTACCGGCCCCGGTTGCTTCCGCAGCGCCCAAGGTTGCCGAGCCGTCCGTGCCTCCGGCGTTTCCTCCTGTCGCCGAGGCCCAGAAACCGGCCAAGGCGATTGCTCCCGCAAAGCCGAGAAAGATGTACGCCGTCCAGGTGGGCTACTTCCGGGAAAAGCAAAACGCGGAGGACCTCAGCCGAACCCTGAAGGAACAGGGATACAGCGTCATGATTTGTCCCTCCAAGGGGGCGAAGGGCAACTTCTACACCGTGATAACCAAGCCCGTCCCCACCATGAGCAAAGCGGCGACCCTGGCGGAGCAGATAAAGAGCTACAACAAGATAAGCCCCATTGTGGTCAATGAGCCCGAGGCATGCAAACCCGGACGAAAGGCCGTATCGAAGGAGAAACAAAAGCCCGTACAGTGAATGCGGAAAGACAACTTGAATAGCGACAAACCCGGCGCACGAACCGAAGCATGGAGCGCCCGGGAAAACCGTATTCCGGCCTGCGCCGGGAGGCCGGTGCGAACCATCGGGTTTGCCGCCGGTCGGAATCGATCCGAATTCCCCGGCCGTAGCCGCCGCCCGGAGGGCACGCAGCGTTCGCGGATCGCCCTGCCATGCATCGCTTTTGCCCGCCCCGGCCCGCCGGCTCCCCTCGGGGCAAAGGCCGCCTTCCCATTCCCTCCCCTCCGATAAATTCAGCCCGTCCTTGAAATCCTCGCCGGTATTCTCTAAAATCCGGCACCGATTTTTCACGACCGTTTTTAAAAGAACCAGAATTGGAGAATACTTGAAAACACTCGGGAAAATAACTGCCTCTTGGCTTGCCGTGCTTTTGTGTGCCTGGGTTTTATCCCTGTCGGTCTGCCTCGCGGACCAGGCTCCCGCCAAGAATACCGGCACCGTGCAAAATGCCGCCGCTCCCCACTCCGGTGAAGCACGGGAGAAGGCGTCCGAACCGGGCGGCGTCCGCTTTCAGCCCGAAGAGGTGCCCGTTCCCATCAATGCCGAAAAAATCGACGTGGCCGGCCAGGCGCTCGGCAAAAAAATCGACGCCGCCGGCAGGGGCGCGTCGCACAAGGTGGGTCGGTGGATCAACGCCCAGGCATTTCCGGGAATCACCTGGCTCAAGCTCATCGTATGCCTGGGCCTCCTGTTGCTGGTGGTGGGCGTCGATCGCACCATGCACCGCATCGTTTCGGCCAGGCTGCAAAAATCGGCCGGCCGGCAGCTTCCCACCTGGGGGCGCCTGCTCCTGGAATCGCTCGTCAATCCCCTTTCGCTTTTCATCAAAGTTTACGGGTTTTACTGGGCGCTTTCACCGATCTGGGTCCATTTCGACACGCCGGCCGGGCCCAACCTGCTCCACCGGGCGGCGGGCAAGGCGGCCGACATCGGCGGCACGGTGGCCTTGTTCTGGTTCGTCTACAAGCTGGTAAACGTCATGGATTACCAGGTACGCAAGTGGGCGGCGTCGACTCAAAACGGCATCAACGACATGCTGGCTCCCCTGCTGAGCAAGACGATCAAGGGGTTCGTCATCGTGGTGGGCGGCATCATGGTCATCCAGAACATGACCGGCATCGAAGTGGGGCCGCTGGTCGCGTCCCTGGGCATCGGCGGCCTGGCTTTCGCCTTGGCCGGAAAAGACTCCATTGCCAACTTCCTGGGCAGCATCACCATCCTGCTGGACAAACCTTTCCAGGTGGGCGACAGGATCGCCATAGAAACGCACGACGGCTTCGTGGAGGACGTAGGGTTTCGCAGTACGCGCATCCGCACCCTCACCGGCAACCTGGTCTCCGTCCCCAACGAGAAGATCATCAACTCGACCCTGGAAAATATCGGCAAGCGCACCTACCTGAGGTGGCAGACCAACCTGGGGCTGGTCTACTCGACCCCGCCCGAAAAGATGGGACGGGCGGTGGAGATCGTCAAGGAACTGCTGGCGGACTACGAGGGGATGAGGCCCGACTACCCGGCCCGCGTGTTTTTCAACGGCTTCAACGACTGGAGCCTCAACATCGCCGTGTACGCCTGGTATTTTTCAACCGACTACTGGAAGTACCAGGCGTGGGTCGAAAGGACCTGCCTGGCGATCCTGACCCGGTTCGGAGAGGAGGGGATCGAGATGGCCTTCCCGACCCGTACGGTGTACCAGGTCAACCAGGAAACGCCCGCGGAACAAGCGATGCCCGCCCCCGTCCCGATGCGGCTGAGCGGGAAACATTGACCGCAACCGCGTTCTTTCACAATACATAAAAACGTGGGGGCGCTTCGCCCCCCGCCCCTCCACGCCGCTTCGCGGCTTAATATTCGACAATCCGGTTGTGTGGGCACGGTTTTGGGGCTGTTGCCGGAATGCGCAGCAGAACGAAGGCTGATTCCCCGGGACCGTGATCTGGGGGAGGGAGAATTCCTGCCGAAGGTCTTCGCCCCGAAGGGGCTCGATAGACCAGCCCAGGGTCAGCGTAAGCGCCACCCTGGGGAACCCGGTCGCGGATGAGATTTCAGCCCTGAAGGGGCTGCATAATGGATAGACAAGCTCCGCTATGCAACCCCTTCAGGGTATCAATTGCATCGCCGATCGTTCCCAGGGTGGCGCTCACGCACCCTGGGCTGGTCTATCGAGCCCCTTCGGGGCAACGAATGAGGTCTCTTCTTCGGCAATAAGAAGTTGGATACAAGTCTATAAAAGTCGGCGAAAAAATCCTGAAGTTCCCCATGTAACACCACATTTGCTTTAGGCAACAGACTCTTTCGAGTGCCCGCCGTCTTGCATGCTGAACGGCAGGTGCGAATAGGGAACCGTTGGTCCGGCGGGAGACCGTAATCTGTCGCACCGCCTTTGCCGGCTTCATTTTAGCTTGGCGCGCTCGTACTGGACGGGCCAGGCCGTGTCGGCGTGCAGCGCACGGGCGGCATGGAGCGCCCAGTAGGGGCGGCGCAGCATTTCCCTGGCGAGCAGCACCACGTCCGCCTGGCCGGTGGCCACGATTTGTTCGGCCTGTTCGGGCCGGGTGATGAAGCCCACGGCCCCGGTGGGGATGCCGGCCCGTTTTCGAATTTCCTGCGCGAACGGGACCTGGAAGCCGGGTCCGGCCGGTATTTTCGCGTACGGGACCAGGGCGCCGCTCGAACAGTCGATGAGGTCGATGCCGATCTCTTTGAGCTTCCGGCAAAACTCAATGGACTGCTCCAGGTCCCAGCCGCCTTCCACCCAGTCGGTGCACGAGATCCGGACAAACACCGGCCGGTTCGCGGGCCAGATTTCCCGGAGCGCCGCGGCGACCCGCAGCGGCAGCCGGACGCGGTTGTCGAACGCGCCGCCGAACTCATCGGTGCGCCGGTTCGACAGCGGCGACAGGAATTCGTGCATCAGGTACCCGTGGGCCATGTGGATTTCGAGCACCTCGAAGCCGGCGTCCAGGCTCAACCCCGCCGCCCGCCGGAACTGGGCGACGACCTCGTCGATGTCTTCCCGGCTCATCTCCCGGGGGACCGGGTACCCTTCGCCGAAAGCGAGCGGGCTGGGGGCCAGCGGCTGCCAGCCGCCCGAAGCCGCGTCCAGAGGCTTGTCGCCCAGCCACGGGGCGGAGGTGGACGCCTTGCGCCCCGCATGGGCGAGCTGCACGGCCGGCACGGCTCCCTGGCTCTTGACGAAAGCGGTGATTCGCCCGAATGCGGCGGCGTGTTCCGGCGACCACATCCCGGAATCGGAAGGCGAAATGCGCCCTTCGGGGCTGACCCCCGTGGCTTCCACGCACACCAGGGCCGCCCCGCCCACGGCGCGGCTCCCCAGGTGGACCAGGTGCCAGTCGGTGGGCATCCCGTCGATGCTCGAATACTGGCACATGGGCGATACGAAAATGCGGTTCCTGAACTCGACGTCTCTCAGGCGAAATGGAGAAAAAAGAACGCTCACGGCGATAATCCTCACGATAGTGGAGAAGGCCGGACCGAAAATGCCTCTTTCCCGCCTTCCACAGGATAAAAAAGTTTGGGAAACCGCGTCCCCGCGCCCGTTTCGCGCCCGGTTCGAGGCTATTTCCCGCCCGCCGCCTGCTCCACTTCGACCTTGGCCAGCTCGTTTTTCGCCGCCAGGAGCTTCTTGTATACCCGCAGGAGCTTTTCGGCATTGCCGCTCAGGGCGGCCTTCAGCAGGTCTCCCTCCAGTTCGGCCACTTCCAGCCGGTCGTAGTAATCCAGGGTCTCTTCGAAGTGCGCCATGACGATTTTCGCCGTAAGGATCGGGTGGTTGTTCGTAACGTTGGCGCTCGGAAAGCGGGTCCCGTGTTCCAATTCGACCTCCAGGCCGCGGCGAAAGCTTTCCACGTCCACGTCCATCCCGTTGGCGTCCACCTCGGCCAGGACGGCCCGGGCTTCCTCCGTGGTGACACTGCCGTCGGTAAGGGCGGTCCAGTCCCTGATGTTGAGGGCCTTGCAGACCCTTTGCACTTCTTCCACGCTCACATATACCGGCAACTGCATGATCGATCCTCCTGAAGTGTTTTAATCCTGAAATATCTCGGAGTTATCCTCGATAATGCTCTCGATCTCGTTTTGTACGTCTTCCACGGTGTCCCTGGCCCGGCAGCGCCCGATTTCGCGGATGCGCAGCAGCACCCCCGTCCAGTCGAACCCCTCCCGCTCGCACTGCTCGATAACCGGAAGCGGAACGTCTCTCAGCGAAAGGCTGTCCCATTCCACCCGCACCCGCGTTTCGCCGTCTTCGGTGCGCTGGACGTCCATCGCCCGGCCGTGCCAGCCTGAAAAATCCAAGCCGAAATCCTTGGCCAAAATTCCCCGCTTCACCACGACCGGATCGCCGTACCGGAAAGGGGAGGTCTCCACCAGGTTGTCTTCCACGTCGAACAGGCCGTCTCTGCCCTTCACCGCAAAGGGGACCACCGGGCGCACGTCCTCGAATACCCACGAGAAGGCTTCGGGGTCGATCCTGTCCACGAGCGCCTTGTCTTCGTCGCCTTTTTTCATGGGGCGAACGTCGGCCAGGTTTGCCACGCAAAGGGCCTGCCCATAGAGGAAGACGCACCCGTACTCGTCTTCCAGCTCCTCCATGTCGCCGGAGGGAAATGCCGCCCTGCGCGACGAACACACCAGCAGATCGCCCCGGTGGAGCGTGTCCCAGTCCCTGGCTTCGATGGTCCTGCGCCCGCTCATGATTTCGAAGGCGAAGGGCTGTTGGATGGTGATGGCCTTCATCGTATCCTTTCCGGCTCCGCGCGCTAGTCCAGCCTGTTCAGGTGCTCTTCCGAAAGTTCCTGCAGAAAGGGGCTGATTCCGCTCCACTTGTTCTGCCGCATGTTGGCGTACGAAATGTGGAGGTTCTGTTCCGCCCTGGTGCAGGCCACGTAGAGGAGCCGCCGTTCCTCCTCGATGTGCGCCGTTCCGTCCTCTCCGTCTTCTTCCACGGACCGCCAGTGGGGCAGGACGTTATTTTCGCACGCTACCAGGAAAACCGTGTTGAATTCCAGCCCCTTGGCCGCATGGATGGTGGAAAGGCGAACGCCCCGGTCCTCCGATTCGTCGTCTTCCTCTTCGGTGCGCAGCGCGCAGTCCTCCAGGAACTCCTCCATGGTCCTCCCGCCTTCCGCCATGCTGAGCAGTTCCTCGATGTTTTCCAGGCGCGCGTTCAGGCTGCCCTCATCGCCGTCTCCGGCCCACGTTTCCAGGTAATCATGGTATCCCGTAATGTCTATTACTTCTTCGAGCGCCTCTTTGGGCGGCAGGTTTTTTATCCGGTCGAGGATGAACAGCACCATGCCGATGCCCTCCGCCGCCTTCTTGAGCCCCAGTTTCTTCTGGATGGCGATGGGGCTTTTTTCCATC
Source organism: Syntrophobacterales bacterium Delta_01 (assembly GCA_001603845.1). Taxonomy (GTDB): domain Bacteria; phylum Desulfobacterota; class Syntrophobacteria; order Syntrophobacterales; family Syntrophobacteraceae; genus SbD1. The sequence goes on from LUZZ01000074.1 coordinate 14,954, forward strand.
AGGGAGGCGCCGGGCAGGTCGATGTCCCGGATCTTCTGGATGGATTTCTTGCCGATCCCCCTTTTGGGGACGTTGAGAATGCGCTCGAAGGCGATATCGTCCCTGGGGTTCGCGGCGCAGGAGAGGTAACTGATCAGATCCTTGATTTCCCGGCGCTCGAAGAAGGACACCCCGCCCACCAGCTTGTAGGGCACCCTCAGTTCGTTGAACGCCTTCTCCAGCAGGCGGCTGATAAAACTGGTCCGGAAGAGCACCGCCATCTGGTCGAACGAAACGCCGTCGTAGCGGTAGTCGCGGCACTTTTGCGCCACCCACCGCGCTTCCAGGTAGGCGTTGTCGAAGCCCCGAAGCGAGGGCGTGCCGCCCGGTTTCGTGCTGAAGCAGTTCTTCTTGATCTCTTCGTTGTTGAAGCTGATGATCTCGTTGCCAAGTTCGACGATGGGCGAGGTGGACCGGTAGTTCTGTTCGAGCAAAAAGACCTTCGTGCCTTCGTATTCCTGCGGAAACTGGACGAAGTGGCAGGGTTCGGCGCCCCGGAAGCTGTAGATGGACTGCGAAAAATCGCCCACCACCGTGATGTTTCCATCCCTGACCAGCAGCTTCACAATGGCGTTCTGGGTGGAGTTGGAGTCCTGGTGCTCGTCGAGCAGAATGTACTGGAAAAGCTCCTGGTAGCGGTCCCTGATGCCGGAATCGGTCCCCAGGAGGTTCAGGGCGTGCACCAGGATGTCGTCGAAATCCATGGCGTTGGATTCTTTGAGCCGCTGGTTGTAGCGCTCGAAAATGAGGTCCAGCTTCCGGAACCTGCGCACCGTGCGGATATAGGCGTCGGCATTGGCGGAATTTTTGGCGCGGCCGATGTGGGAACGGATCGCCCGGGCGTACTTGCCGTCCATGCTGAAATCGTTTTCGATGATGTTCTTTATGAGCGCGAGCTGGTCCGAGCCGTCGTAGATGGAGATCGGGTTTTTGAAGCCGATCTGCTCCGGGTGCCGCTTCAGGATCTGGAGCATCGAGGAGTGGAAAGTCCTCACCCAGGGGAAATCCTGCAGGCCCCGGCCGGTGGATTTCGTAAGGCGGTCCTTGAGTTCGTTGGCCGCCTTGTTGGTGAAGGTGATGCACAGGATCCGCCGCGAATCGAAGCCGGCGGTGTTGACCAGGTACTCGAACTTGGCGACGATGGTCGATGTCTTGCCCGCCCCCGCGCCCGAACAGATCAGGGCGGGCCCCTCCAGGTGCCTCACGGCGGCGGCCTGCGATTCCGATAACAACGGCAATGCGA
>LUZZ01000075.1 GCA_001603845.1 Syntrophobacterales bacterium Delta_01
GGGTTCATGATGTCATTAGGATCGAGCATCCGCTTCACCCGCCTCAACAGCTCCAGGTATCCGGGATCGGCACGTTTGTTGATCTCACGGCCAAAGTCGACAGGAGGCTTGTAGGGAATCCCGCCCGCATCCAGGTCGGCCCGCAAGCACTCGACGATTGCCTGCCTTGCGTTCTCCGTCGCTGCAGGATCCTGCTTGTTGAAGGGGATCATGAGCCGAAGCATTCCGTAGTGGACGCCCCGGTACATGCTCATCCTCACGGACGGAGAGATGTTATGGCCGATAACGATTTCCTTCCATTTGTTATAAACAGGAGCCCACACCTTTGCAGGAGTGAAGGTCCCCGGCCAGGAGATGCCGCCGCCGCCTTCTTTGCAGTAGTTTTTGGTCGATCCAACCACCTGGCTCGGAAGGCACGTTCTGCCCCGCAGGGCCTCTTCGGGATATACCGTACGCTTGATCGAGGTGCCCTTCTTCTCTTCTTCGCTGAAGACGGTTTCCCAGATCTCTTCCCGAGATTCTTTCTCCTTCTCCGTCCAAGACGTGGTGGTCGCAAAACTGAACCACTCGGGAGCATCATCCGGCTTGGGCCTGTAGGGCGAAGGAATGGGCACCTGGGCAAGCCACCAGGACACCGCCGTCATGTCATCGCACATCTCGTACTTGGCCAAGTTGAGCATATACGAGTACATGTCTTCCACATTTTCGCACGAGACCGTAAAGACCTTCAAAACGGGCGGGATCGGATGCACACTCAGTCCGATCTTGGTCACGATACCCGTCGACCCGAGCCAGCCCTTGAAGAGCCCGTCCATCTGGGGAAGCGGCAGACAACTGTGCCATGCTTTCGGATTGATGGCACACGAACCTACCCGTACGAGTTCCCCTGTCGGGAGCACCACTTCCATGCTCGTAATTTGCTCGCTGTTGAGCCCGTACTTCGCATTGAGGCCGCCTATGCCATGGCAAACCGCACAGGCCAGCACCGATGCCGAAGGAGGCCCCACCGGCCAGCCGAAACGAAGTTGGTGTTCATAGAGGGCCGCAGCAAACTTGGCGTGCGTTACCCCCGGCTCAACTACGGCCACATGCGCCTCGGGGTCGATCTCGATGATCCGGTTCATCCGCTTCAGATCCATGACGATCCCGCCCCGCTCGGGGATGCAGAGCCCCCCGATGTTCGTCCCTGAAGTGTAGGGGACCACCGGGATCTTCTCTTTGTTCGCGAACACCATGACCTTCTGGATCTGCTCGACCGTTTCGGGCATGACAACATAGTCGGGCATCTTGAGCTTGACAAAGCTCATGTCATAGGAATACGCATAACGAATGTGCCTCGAAGCCGTACAATTCCTTGGTCCCACGATCTTTACTAATTCCTTTAGAGTGGGATCGACCTTTTCGGCACCCCCTGCCGCTACATCCTGACCGACTACCTCTGCCATTACTGCCTCCTTAGGCTTCCTCTGATGTTGGTTACTGCCATGATCCGTGATCGGATCAAAGAGCCCCCCGCTCTCATCTCAGACTTCGAAAGGGGTTACTCCCTTCGATGATGCTCAACGCACTGCAATTCCCCGCCACCTGTCGACCATCCAGGAACCAGGAGAACTTCAGGTCTAACGATGCTTCCGCCTGGAGATTCCAGTGATCTTATCCCCGGTGAAATCGAACAGGGTCAGGGCGTCGTTGCCGTTGACAATGGTCACCTTGTGTTCCTGAACAACTTTGCCCACAACTGTTGCAGTTATTTTCCTCTCCCCAAACAAATCAATGACCTCGGAGGAGTGATCCGGGGAGACGGAGAGAATGAAGCCAAAACTCTGAAACGCAAAAAGCCAGTCCGTAAAATCGATCTCAGGAGGAGCCGGGATGGCGTCGACCTGAATGACCGCTCCTGTTCCTGAATTTTCCATCATGATGGAGGCCGTTCCGATTATGCCGGCATTACTCACATCCTTTGCCGCATGAGCCAGATCTCTATCCGCAATCAGGGGCAGAATCTCCAGCCTGTGGATCAACTCGTCGGTGGTTTTCCCCGAGTTGGCATCCCAACTGGTAACGGAATGGCATCCGCGCCTCCCATTGAGATCGATGGCACAAATGAGATCGTCTCCGGGCTGGGCGGTAAAGCTGTGCAGCACCTTCTCGGCCCACCCCAGAATGGCTACGGCCAGCGAAGGCACGTCGGGAGAAGCATCGGGGTGAAGATGCCCTCCGACCATGGGCACTCGCAGCTTTTCACACCCCTTTTTGATTCCGCTCACCACCTGGCGGCGATGTTCTTCGTCGCCGCTGGCCAGGACATTCACCATCGCCAGCGGGCGTCCGCCCATTGCATAGATGTCATTGACCGTCACCATGACCGAGGCCTTGCCGGCGGCATAGGGTTCTTTGATGAGCAGTTTTTCCATGATTCCATCTGCGGCAAGGAGGAGGAAGCCGTCCTTCCAGGGGATCGCTGCCGCGTCATCGCCGAAATTAAGCTGTGCACGCCCCTGGAAACCATTGAGGATCAGCTCGGAGAAAACGTCCTCGATGGGCTGCTTGCGGGTGAGCCCGGCATAGTTGCGTATTTTTTCGAGAAGCACTGGTAATGGAGTGTTCATTATTTGCCTTTTCTGTTTCATCTCCACCCTCCCTTGAAAAGCGAGAGCGTCAAACGCGGCTCAGATCCGCTTCCATCAGTTGATGCGGTTTTCCGTGATAAACCTCGGCGGGTCCTACGGCCTTCCAGCCGAGACGTGAGAAGTACCGGACATTCCTCTCCTGAATGTGAGCGGTGAACCGGATACAGCCTTTCTGTTTCACACAACGCATGGCCTCTCGTACAAGCAGCACACCGGCACGATGAATCCTGCAGCCCTTTCTGACGGCAAGCCTTCCTCCAATCCATTCAGACGCCGAGCCCTGTTTGGGGAATACACGGACGGTTCCGATGATCTCGCCAGCGAACTCCGCAATGATCTGGACCGATTCCGGGTCGTGTTCGTCGATGTCTGATTTCGAGAACAATTCCTGCTCTTCCACAAAAACTTCCCTGCGGATCGCCATAGCTTCAGCCAGTTCCGAGCGGTTCCTGGCCGGGCGACAGACAACATCCCGTTTTTTCTCTTCCTCGTAGACCTGCACCGCCGAGCAGGCTCCGCACCGCACACACCCCGCCAAAGACCGGCTGGACGAAAGTCCCTTCTTTCGCAGCATGGTGACCACACTCTCGTACAGCCGCTTCATCAACGCCGGGTCCGGAGGCTTGCTGTCCTGCATGAGCGTGCCGGGTATCGGTCGAAAGGGGACAACGAAGGGATAGACGCCGCGGTCCGCCATGAATTCACAGCCTTCCAGGATCGTGCTTTCCTTTTCCCCAAGGCCGACAATCACGAAACTGCTCACCTGGTTTTCCCCGAATATTTCAACAGCCTTTTGCCAAACCTTGTCGTAACCATCGAGACCGATGGCGGCCTTCACCGGGGCCACCCTGGACAGCACATCAAAATCAAAGCTTTCGATATGAATACCCACCGAATCCACGCCGGCCGCCTTGAGTGCGTAGAGCGTGTCGAGATTGGGCGGAGGAAGGAACTGCACGTGGATGGGGATCGTGCAAACTTTCTTGATGGTCGCCGCACACGCGGCCAGGTGATCCATTTCCCTTGCCGAAGGCCGAATCGCACCCGTCGTCAGGACCACGTGGGAGACGGAATCAAGCTCTCTGGCCCTGGCAATCACCTCTGCCAGTTGCGCCGGGGTCTTCTCTTTGATGGTCCCGCCATCGCGAAGGGAGAGTTCAATGCCGCAGAAGCGGCACCGATCTGCCGGGTTCCAATAGCTGCACGTCTGTATGACCGTGGATGCAATGCAATCCTTGCCATGGAGCAGAGCGATCTTCCAATAATCCACCTGGTCTTCGGTGACATAATCGTAGAACTTCGGCCGTCTGACGATTTCAGCCGGGAAAAGAGCCTTTCCGTCCTTGGCGAGCCAGGAGCACCCACTATCATCGGCATACAGAACATAAGGGGACCTGGCTACGTACCCGCTGCTTAAAGGCACGTGTGCGGGCACGGAGTCGATCATCACGGTCCCCCCTTCAGCCGGACCGGCGCCTCCGTCTCTTTTATGCAAACTCCCCTCGATTCGAAGGCCGAGGGCTTGAAGTTCGGTAATAACATCGGAAAGCATCTCTTATTCCTCCGACAACTTTACGAACCGGCCGCCTCCACATGCGGACGGGTTATCCAAGTATCTTGCTCGCGCCTCTGCTCTCTCAGTATGTTTATGACCTCATGCCGGACCTCGTTGACTTCCCTGGCCGTACGGTCCCGCGGTCTTGCAAAATTTATCTCGAAGTGCTTCAGGATACTGGCCGGTCTTCTGGAGAGCACAACGATCCGATCACTAAGGAAAACCGCTTCATCCACGTTGTGAGTCACGAAGACAATGGTCTCATTCCGCTCCTGCCAGACCTGGAGGAGGAATTCCTGCATATCGTTGCGCGTTTGGCTGTCCAGGGACCCAAACGGCTCATCCATCAGTATGATCCTGGGCTTCATGATGAGCGTGCGTGCGATGGCAACGCGCTGCTGCATTCCGCCCGAGAGCTGACTGGGATACCGGTCCTCGGCCCCGCTCATCCCAAACGCTCTAATGTACTCCCTGGCAAGGGCCCTCCTTTCTTCTTTGCTCACGCCCATGATTTCCAGGCCCATCTCGATGTTCTCAAGCATGGTCCTCCAGGGGAAAAGCGCGTATTGCTGGAACACAAGCCCTATCTCCTGAGAAGTCCCCGTGATCCGTCTGCCTTCGAGGATCACGTCTCCCTCGAAACTACTTTCCAAGCCCGAGATGATTCTAAGAAGCGTGGACTTACCGCACCCGCTGGGCCCCACAATGGACACGAACTGTCCCCGCTCGATACGCAGGTTCACAGCCGCAAGAACAGGAGTCGCCCCTCCCTGCTTCCCATTGTTGAACGCTTTGCTGAGTCCCACCAATTCCAGGCACATAGTCCAGGGCCTCTACTGTTCCCACTGCTTGATTCTTGATTCAACGGCCCGCAACAACGCATCGATGAGAAAACCGATGATCCCGATGACCAACATGCCGGCCAGGATCTCATCCGGCCGTTGAATGTCCCGGGCTGTCATGATCATGAACCCCAGCCCGTATCCCTCCTTCACTCCCGAGAACTCGGCCGCCACCAGGGTCATCCACCCAACCCCCATCCCGATTCGTATTCCCACAAAAATCGAAGGAATCGATCCGGGCAGCAGCACCTTGAAAAAAATGTCCCGCTCACCGGCGTTGAGAGTTCTTGCCGCATCGATGAGCAGCGGAGGAATCGAGACAACTCCCGACATCGTACTCAGGAGAACAGGAAAAAATGCACTCAGGAAGATAATGAACGCCGCGGAATGAATCCCAATGCCGAACCAGACGATAGCGATCGGAATCCAGGCCAGAGGCGGAACCGGACGCAGGATCTCAACGAGCGGGTTGAAGAGATGGCGCATTCTCGGAAACCACCCCATTACTAACCCCAGAGGGATACCCAGTACACAGGCTGCCGTAAAGCCCAGGGCGACGCGATACAGGCTATAGATGATATGCAGGTGAAGCAGGTGCCCGGGAGGCATCCCGTCCGTCGCTATGTCCTTCAAGCCCCCCATGATCTCCAGCGGCGAAGGGAGCTTGAAGCTCGCGATCACGCCAAGAGACGACAGAAGCTGCCAAAGGCACAGCAGGAACAACGGAAGGATATACCGCTCTATACGCATCGCCATGCGCCCTGGCTCCTTGGAGGTTTACCTCTACGATAACCGGACCGGTAACCGGACCGGCCGTCGAACCACGGAGGGCACGCCGTTCGGCCGAAAACGGCGTTTTCTCCACGTCCTCTGCGCTCCGGTACTACCGCGTGCCTAAGTGGCATTGTCACAAGCTAATGGACAAGATTTTTTATAAAGGCATCGGGATCGCTTATCTTGATGTAGCCCAGATCCCTTAGAAACTCCGCATACTCCTTTAGTCCCTCGATGTTGATATTATGGGTATACTTCACGTTCCGCATCGCATCCCGGATAGTGCCCTGGTCCATCCCCGTATACTTGGCGGCGATCTCCATAGCTTCATCCGGGTTCTTATGAATGAATTCGATGGCCTCCGTGTGTGCGTCGAGCACCTTTTCCATCTTTTCCCTGTTTTTTTCAGCGAATACAGAATCGGCAGCCAGCACGCAGCATGGATGGTCCTTCCAAATCTCACCGGAACCAATGAGAATCCTGCCCACACCCATATTCACCGCCTTGGCTGGATAAGGCTCCCACGCTATGAAGGCATCGATTTGACCGGTCCTTAGCGCTCCAATCATTTCCGCGGGTTTTAAGACAATGATCCTAACGGTTTTCAAATCTATGCCGTATTTTCCCAATGCCTTTTGCAAAAGGAAATCCTGGACGGTGGAGTAGCCGGGAATAGCTATTTGCGCTTTTGCGAGATCGCGAATGGAAGCGATGTCCGAATTCTTGCCGACAACGATGGCGGACCCTTCCGCGTTGACTTGGGCCACGATGCGCACCTTAGCCGTCCCGTTGGCTACAGCCGTAACCGTAGGTGCCCCGCCGACATAGCCCATATCCAAAGCACCGGCTGAGAAACCGCTCATCAACTCCGGACCTGCCTTGAAGATACCGGCTATGGTCACCTTGACACCTCGCTTATTGAAAAAACCTTTGTCCAGAGCGACCCAAAGAGGAAGGTGGTGGATGTCCCCCTGCAAATAGGCCATTCTCACAGGCTCTTTCGAAGCTCCCTCTCCATAAGCGGTTGTCCACAAGCAGCTTACCGTCACCGCGAAAACCAAAAGCAACACCATTTTCTTCATCACTGATCCCCACTCTCTCAGACCGGCTTATCCTCCTCCAGAGAACACCTCACCAGGTACGTGACATCCCTCACCACGATCGGCGAGTTCAATGCACCCACCCCTACCTGGAGACCCGCGTAGCAAAACGGGCATGCACTGACCAGATCCTGGGCCCCGGTGGCCTCGGCCTCTCTAATCCGCGCCTGCGCCATCTTGTTTTGAAGATCCGGAAATCCCGCCTTCACTCCTCCCCCGGCGCCACAGCAGCGGGAGTAGGGGCCATGCCTCGGCATCTCGATAAGCTCCAGCCCGGGAATGGATTTCATTACCGCCCTGGGCTCATCATAGACCCCCGAAGCCCGCCCCAAGTGGCAGGGGTCATGATAGGTAACCACCCGTTCGACCGGCACACGGAACACCAGTTTCTTCTGCTCTGCCAGCCGGTTCAGCAATTCTACGGTGTGCAGTACTTCGAAATTGAGTTTCCCGACCTTGGCATAGTCCTCCTTGAGCGTTTTGAAACACCCGGCACAGGAGGTGACCAGCGTGTCGATATGAAGGCTGTTCAGAAGTTTGATGTTATCGTTGGCGATGCGTTCGAATTCGGGATCTCCCATTCTCAGCATCACGCTGCCGCAACACTTTTCAGCCTCTCCGAGGCAGCCGTAATCGACTCCCAGCCTGTCGAAGATGTTCACCGTATCGACGGCTATCTGCCGAATATTCGAGTCGTAAACAGCCGTACACCCAAAAAACAAAAGTATCTTATGGTGGGTTTTCTTTATGTCCGGCGGGATGTCGCGAATCTCCGCCTCTTTTTTGGCGCGGCGCGCCCACTTCACGCGGCCCTGGCGCGGCTGCTGCCAGGGGTTGTCATAGGCTTTTACGCTTTTTATCAACGCCTTCTGCTGCTCCAAAGGCCCATAG
>LUZZ01000460.1 GCA_001603845.1 Syntrophobacterales bacterium Delta_01
GGTCCTGGCGGTTCCCAAGCTCCAGCTCGGGTCCGCTTCAACCCGCTTTCGTCACTCGATAATGGCGGGCTCGGGCAGCGGCATGATGAAGCGGCCTTTGAAGCCTTTCTGCTTCAGCTTGGGGACCAGTTCGTCCGCGATGTGCCAGGAGAGCAGCATGGCGTATTCGGGCTGGTCTTCGTAGAGCTTCGTTTCCTCCACCACCGGGATGAGAGTGCCCGGAAGATACCTGCCGATCTTGTGCGACCCCTTGATTTCCAGGATGCAGTCCATGATGCCCTCGTCGATCCCGGTGTAGTTGACCAGGGTGCTGGCGCGCGACGGAGCGCTGATGCCGTAGATCCGGTGCCCGCGTCGTTTGATGCCCAGCAGCAGGGACTGGAGTTCGAGCTTGGACAGGACCACTCTGTCCCGGAATTTCAGGAGAGCTTCCCTGGACAGCACCGTGGGGCCTTCCTCGTCCAGGAGCGATTTCACCGACGCCCGCACCGGAAAATCCCCCGACCTCGCGGCATAGACGCGAATCGACCCGCCGTGCGTGGGGATCTTTACGGCATTCACGATTTCGAGCCCGTGCGATTCCAGCAGGTATTTCAGGCTGTGCAGGGAGTAGTAGCGCAGGTGTTCGTGATAGATGGTATCGTATTGCAGGGTCTGTATCAGAGACAGCAGGTAGTGCGATTCGGAGACGAACACGCCTCCCGGCGCCATCAGCTTTATGACCTGCTCCACTACGTCGTTGACCTTTTCGATATGGGCGAACACGTTGGTGGCGGTCACCATCTTCGCGTGGCCGTGCTGAGCCAGGACGGCATCGACCACCTTCGGCGTGAAGTAGTCGATGATCGTAGGGATGCCGCGCTTGATGGCGATTTCACCGATTTTTTCCGGGGTGATGCCCAGGACGCGGTGAGCGTCCTTGAAATTGCTCAAAAGGTTTCCGTCATTGGAGCCGATATCCACCACCAGGTCGTCCGGCCCCAGGTCCAGAATGGTTTGGCACTCGCGGGACAGGGCGGCGAAATTTTCCCGCAGGATCCGGGTGGTGCTGCTGGTGTAGGGATATTCGGAAGGAAAGAGCAGTTGAGGGTCCACGACCAGCCCCAACTGCACCAGGTGGCAGCGGGGGCAGTAGAGCAGTTGAGCGGGGTAGCTGGTCTGCTCGCGGGGCCTTTCCCCGATGGCGTTCACCCTGTTTACCGGGGGCAGATACCCCAGAAACAGGATGGGCTCCAGGTCCGGGCCTCCGCATACCTGGCATTTTTCGACAACAAGGCTTGAACGAGTTCCAATCACCGAATTTGCGGCATCCGCCATTTCCTGTACTCCCTGTCTTTTTATGTCCGTGCCCTCCGGCAACGGATCCTTATCAGCCGGGAAATGCTTTTCGCACCCGCCGGTGAGCGTTTTCATCATACCATCGGGCCGTCACTGCCAGCCCTTCGGCAAGGCGGACGCGGGGTTCATAGCCGAGCGCCCTCACTTTGGAAATATCGGGGCAGCGCCGCAGCGTGCTCCCCCCGGCAAGCTCTCCGGGAACGATTTCGACACGCCGGCCGAAGTAGTCGCCGACCATACGGGCCAGCACCTTGAGCCTCACTTCCTCCATGGTGCCGATGTGGTAGATGCCCAGGTGTTCTCCGCGATCCATGACCTTCATCACGCCGTCGGTGAAATCGTCGATGAACACGAAAGCCCGGCTCTCCTCGCCCGTGCCCTGGATGGGAAACCGCACCGGGTCGCCCGCCTGCCCGCAAAGGTCTTTCATCCGCAGCACAAACTGCGGGATGACGTGCTCCCAGCCCATGTCCGGGCCGTAAACGTTGTGGGGCCGAAAGATGACCGCCCGTTCGAAGTATTTGCGGCCGTAATTGACGGTCAGCAGTTCGCTGATGATCTTCCCGCCGCCGTAGGAGTAGCGCGGGTTCAGCGGATCGGGCACGGAAAGCGGCGCGGACTCGTCGGTGGGGATCCCCGGGGGCGTCTGGTAGACTTCCGAACTGGAAGCCAGGACCAGTTCCGGCACGTCGGCTCCCAGGCACCCCTTAATCACGTTCATCATGCCGCTGACCGCCACGTCCAGGACTTCGTCGGGCCTGGTGTAGAAAAATTCGGTCCCGTTGATATACGCCAGGTGGATGACGCTTTCCACCCCGCGGCAGGCGCGCGCCACCGCTTCCGGGTCCCGGATGTCCGCATTGACCAGGTCGATATCGGCCAAAACGTCCCGGAGCCGTTCCGGGTCGCCCCGGTCGTTGATGTCAAACACCCGCACGCGGCGGCCTTCCGCCACCAGACGCCGCACCAGGGCGCTGCCGATAAACCCCGTGCCGCCGGTCACCAGGTAGGATTTACGCATTTTTTTTCGCTTCCCGAGGCGCGCCTTCTTTGCGGCGCACCTCCCTGCCCCCCAGGTACGTGGTCTCGAAGGCGTAGAAATACCATTTCAGATAGTGCGGCACCCACCGGAAGACGTTAAAACGGCTCTTCCCGTGCTCGCGCTCGAACCACTTCGCCGGCACCTCGCTGATCTTCCACCCCAACCGGTGGCATTTTACCAGCAACTCGATCGAATAGCTGAACCCGTGGGTGGACTCGATTGCGATGGTGTCCAGCACCCGCCGGGAAAAGAGCCGGAACCCGTTGCTGGGATCCCTTACGGGGATACGGGCAAGATGATTCATGGTAAAGGCGGCGGTGTGCACCAGCGCGGACTTGACGAGGGGGCACCCGTTCATGCATCCCCCCTCCACGAACCGGCTGGCCGCCACGATATCGCTTCCCCGCCGGAACTCGTCGTACATCCTGTCCAGGATGTCCGCGTTGCAGGTGTCGTCCGCCGGAAACACCAGGGCCGCCGGGGTCGAACCGAATGCAAAGCCGGTGAGCACCGCGCCGTGGGCCCCCCGCGCCCTGTTCTTCACCGGAACGATGTCGAAGCGGGGCGATGAGAATTTTTTTATTTCGACGAGCGTATTGTCCTCGTCGAAATCGTAGCAGATCAGCACGCGAAACTGGGTGCGCACGTGGCGATCCAGGGATTCGAGCACCGCGATGATGTTTTCCCGTTCGTTATAGACGGGGATGATGATATCCAGTTCGATCCGGGAACTTTCCGGGCGGGTGTCGGGCTTCATCGGATTTCTATCCCCCGCTGGGTTTCACTGGCCTTCACCGCCGCGTCCAAAAGCTTCTGAACGCGGTACCCGGCCGCGATATCCGGCACAGCCGGCACGCCCTCGCGCACCCACCCCAGGAAGCGTTTCACCAGGCTGTTCGCCGCACTGATCCGCCCGTCCGTTTCCCCGGCCTCTATCGAGGGGGCCAGGATGCATTCCAGCCTTTTCGTGTCCCGGGTGCCGTGCCACAAACTGAATCCGTCGATGTAGTCCCTGGTGGGATTATCCAGGACCAGGGCGCCCCGCTGCCCGTAGATTTCCAGCCGGTGGCCCGACCCGAGAAACGCCCCGGTGCTGACGCACAGGGAAGAAGGCACGCCGTTTTCGTGTTCCAGCCAAAGGACATCCGTCATGTCGCCTTTTGCTTCCGAGGGTTTTTCCGCCGGGGCGAAAAGCCGCGCCCCGATGCGGCAAACGGGGCCGAGAAGCCACTCCAGGTAATAAAAACTGTGGGAGATGAAGGAGTTCAGGGTCCCGCCGCCCGTCGAGGCATCCGTTTTCCACGACTGAACGCCGGTACGCGCCGCGTAGCTTTCGGTCTGCCAGGAGATAACGGCATGCCGCAACGGCCCCAGCGCCCCCGAATCCAGCAGTGCCTTGGCCTTCTTCCACGCCGGGATCTCCGGGAACTCGAAATCCACCATGTTGGCAAGCTCCGAGTTCCGGGCGGCCTCCAGCATTCGACCGGCTTCTTCCAGGCTGCCCGCAAGAGGTTTTTCGCAAAAGACGTGTTTTCCGTTCTCAAGCGCCGCCACCGCAATGGCCGGCTGGACGGAGGGCGGCGTAGCGATGACCACCGCGTCGATATCCGGGTCCGAAACCAGGTCTTCCCACCTGCCGAAGGCCCTGAGCAGGCCCAGTTCCGCGGCTACGCTCCGCGCCCGTTCGATGCCGGTGGCGCACAGGGCCGCCACCTCGCACTCCGGTTCGGCCGCAAAGGCGGGCGCCAGCACCCGGCATCCGAAACCGATGCCCACGATGCCGATCCGGGTCCGGGGTTTCATATCAGGCTGCTCTTGCCGAGAAAATTCCAGATGTCCACCACCGGCTTTCCCTGGATATTTATATCGCGGTACGCCGAATGGGGAACGCCGAGGATCAGGATGTCGCTTCGGTCCAAAACTTCCTCCAGGGGTGCGAGCTCGGAATCATGGCGGACCAGAGGATCGGTGGTCAGCACTTGCTTCGCCCGCAGCTTCAGCAGCTTTTTGAGCTTATAGCTGAGGGAGGTGCGCGGGTCGTCCGAATCGGCCTTGAACGCCATGCCCAGGATCCCCACGGTCTTTTCGCGCAGCGCATATTTTTGTTCGAGCTGGCTCACGACGTACAGGGGCAGGCCCTCGTTGATCATCATCGCCGAGTATCCCAGGCTGAACCGGTTGTTGGAAAAAGCGGTGAGTTGCATGGTGTCCTTGAGAAGGCAGGGGCCGGCGGCGTAGCCGGCCTTGGGGATGTCCCGCAGCCTCGGGTAGTCGTGCTTGATCCCTTCCAGTATCCGGTAATAATCCAGCCCGGCGGAATTGGCCATCATGTAGAACTGGTTAGTGGTGGCGAACTGGATGTACCGGTACGCATTGGCGAACAGCTTGGCGAATTCCGCCTCCATGGGCTTCAGGCGGACGATGGACGGCGCGATCCACGAAAAGACCTCGGACGCGCTCTCTTCAGCCTCCGGCGTCGTGCCGCTCACGATCTGCGGCAGCACCTGCAATTCCCGGACGGCGTGCCCTTCCACGATCCGCTCCGGGCAAAAGGCAATCCTGGGGTGCAGGCCCTTGCCGGCGACAAACCTGTCCAGCCACTCCGTCATGCCCGGGTACACCGTGGAACGCAAAATCAGCAGGTGCTCGTCCGAAAGATAGGGCAGCATCTCTTCGAAACAACGGACGAAATCCTTCATGTCGGGATTGAGGAATTCGTCGATGGGCGTGCCGATGGTCACCATGATGATGGGGACGGAGGCGATTTCGGCCACGTCCGAAGAAAAAAGAAGATTTCCCGATTCCAGGGCTTGTTTCAGGACCGGTTCGGCGTCGAATTCCAGGAATGGCATGCACCCGCTGCGGATCGATTCCATTGCCGCCGTGTTGACATCCAGGATCAGAACGCGCTTGCCCTTGCTGGCGAGCACGATCGAAATCCCCAGCCCCACGTGCCCCGCTCCGCCCAGCACACAGATGTCGGCCCTAGGGGAAAACGCTCCCCGGGGCGGTGTATCTTTCATTTTTGTCATGGTTTGAACCCGTACGAAAGAACGAATACCCGGTAGCGCTTTAACGCCTCCGGCCCAAAAAGGATGGATTCTATGCCGTTGTAAAGCAACAGAAAAAACTTCATGCGCGAGTCGGCGATGTAGCGGTAGCGCATGGACATGTACTCGGACGGGGCGACCCGGAAGCCGGCGTTCGAAAAGACCGAACGGACCCGTTTCGGCACCACCGGCCGTTCGTTGGGAGTGACGCCCCGGCTGCTGTAAAAGGGCGACGAACGGTCCCGGTAGAGATACATGAAGGGGTTCAGCCGGTTGGGGTCGAACGCCACGAACACCCCTCCAGGTTTCAGCACGCGAAACACCTCCCCGGCGCACCGGCCGGGTTCCGGAAGGTGGTGGACGATGCCGCTCAGCATGACCCCATCGAGGCTTTCCGACGGAAACGGCAACCGTTCCGCGTCTCCGGCCACCAAGTCCAGCCCCGAGCACTTGCGTCGCCCCACCGCCAGGAGGCTGTAGCTGAGATCCAGGCCCACCGTCTTGAAGCCGTGCTCGCGCAACAGCCGGCTGAACACCCCTGACCCGCAGCCCACATCGGCCACGGCCGCACCCGGTTTGAGCTGGGCAAGTTCCACGCAACGCCGGAACAGCTTCAGGGTGTACGGGCCGCTAAAGACGTTGTACCCATCCGATGCGGCGTGGCCGGAAAAAAAGGCCCGCTCCGCAAGTTTGTCCTGCTCGTGTTCCGTAGTCGTCAAGGCGGCAAATCCCTTCGGCGTGGCTGGAACCGGTTTCTCGTGAGCAGCGGTTACGCGGGTCATCACCCTGAAATTGGGTCAACGTCTATACGCAAGTGCCTCGGGCTGTCAAATGGAAAGTGACGGACACCACGGAAGATGCGGGCCGGGCACCCGCGCACTGAAAGGCCACGGAGGAAAAATTCCCCGGTGCGTCCCGTCCACGGGGCGGCTTGACCGGTGGCCCGGTTGAGGAAACATAGGAAAAAGGATATATTTGTTTTTTTTA
>LUZZ01000461.1 GCA_001603845.1 Syntrophobacterales bacterium Delta_01
GTTCAAGGATATTCCTTCGCCGCGCCGGCACCACTTCGAAATCGAGGTGGACGAGCGCCGGAACAACTATAACGAGGTGGAACTGGGCTTCGACGAAGAGCGGGCGGTGGCCGAAGCCAAGCGGTGCCTGAGCTGCAGGCGCTGCCTGGGCTGCGCCCTGTGCTGGGCCGAGTGTAAGCCCGAAGCCATCCAGTTCGAAATGGAAGACGAAATCATCGAGGTCGAGGCCGATTCGGTCATCATCTCGCCGGGCGTGGAACGCGCCATCGACAGGATCGACAAAAAATTCGGCCTGGCCAAGGATACCAACGTCATCACCGATTTGCAGCTCGAACGGATGCTCCATGAAAACGGCCCCAGCGCGGGCCTGGTGATCCGGCCCTACGACGGCGAAATCCCGGCCGGGATCGCTTTCGTGCAGGCGTTCGACACCGCCGCCCCCGATCTGTTCAAAGCGGCTCTCACCTTTGCGCTGAACGAGGCGGTCCTGGTAAGAAAAAAACTTCCCCAGGCGAAAATCCGGTTCTTCGCTTCCGGCCTCGAAGAAGTGGACGGTGCCGCCGAGGCGCTGAACACCTGCGGGATCGAAACGGCGGCCGGCCCCGTGCAGTCGGTGGAACCCGGCGGACTATCCGTCAAAATCGTGTGCGACGGTGAAGGGCAGAACGCGGAAACGTTCGACCTGGTGGTGCTCATCACCCAGCCGCAGCTCTCCAGGGACGCCCTGGACCTTGCCAAGAAACTGGGCCTCGGCATCACCTACGGGAATTTCCTGGCCGGCGAGACGGGCCTCATCAAAACGGACAAGCAGGCCGTCCAACTGGCCGCCCAGGGCTGATGCGGGATTTCGAGCAATAAGAAAATATCCCCCTCGTGGTTTTCGGGTCATGAGGGGGTTTTTGTTTGCGGGCTTTCTTGGGCCGGTAATCAGGTCAGGCACTGATTTTTTCGTATAGATCGTTCCAGTAAGGGTTCATTTTCTCGATCAGTTTGATCTTCCACTGCCTGTTCCACCTCTTGAGTTGCTTTTCTCTTGAAATCGCGGCCAGGGCGGTTTGGTGGATTTCGTAATATACAAGCATCGAAATTCCGTATTTTTCCGCATGTCCCTCGATAGGCTTCGTCTTGTGCTGGTAGGTTCTCTTCACGAGGTCGGAGGTCATTCCAATATATAATGTTCCGTTTCTGCCGTCTGCCATGATATAGATATAAAATTGCCTAGCCATTCAAGCTCCGTTTCAGCAGCGTAACGGTTTTGACTTTCGCGGCCAATTCCCCGTTGGATAACTCTTGAATTTTACGCAATTCCCACATCGTATATTTCTATTCTATTTTATAACTTCCTCTGCGTACAGTCCCGACTGCCACGACCGGCCCCCCACTGCGTCATTCCCGCAGCGCTCTTGGGC
>LUZZ01000076.1 GCA_001603845.1 Syntrophobacterales bacterium Delta_01
GTAATTCAGAAGGAGCTTTCGCACTTGGAAAAGATAGACTTGAGCATCGAAGGCGGGACGATTTATACCGCGTCCGGCCACTTCGTTTCCGATATTGCCGTAAAAGACCAGAAAATCGTAAGCATAGGAGACAGGGCATATTTCCCGCCCGCCCGGGCCCGGATCGACGCCGGGGGCCTGTGCATCCTGCCGGGATTGTGGCACACCCACTGCCATTTCCGGGAACCCGGCCATACCGGGAAGGAGGATTTCGCTTCCGGGAGCAAGGCGGCGGCGGCCGGGGGGATCACGTTCTTCCTGGACATGACGAACAACAGCCCTCATCCGACCACCGTTGAAAACTTCGAATTGAAGTTGGAACTCGCGAAAAAAAAGGCGCACATCGATTTCGGCCTCTACGGCGGCGGCCTCTACCCCAAGGAAGTGGCCAACCTGGCCCGCGCCGGGGCGATCGGGATCAAGATATTCAATACCCGGCACATCAAGGAGGTCTACCCCTACATCTCGGAACTGGGGGTGGTGGACCACGGCCTTCTTTTCGAACTGTACGAAGCCGTCGCGGAGACCGGGCTCATCTGCACCGTCCACCACGACGACTCGGAATGGTGCAAGCGGCTCACCTTCCGGGACTATATCGATAAAGGCAGGACCGACAATCGCGCCTACATGGACGCCTATCGGAACGGCTACATGTACGGGCACGGGATGGTCGCGGGCCTTGCCGCCTCCCTCTATTACGCCAGGATCGCGAAAGTGCGCCTCTATTGCCTGCACCTGGGCGTCATGCCCGTCGGCGCCTACGAAATCCTGCGGCATGCGAAACAGGAACTGGGACAGGAGGTCTACGCCGAACTGGAGGCCGCCTCCATGCTCATGACCCGCGAACAGGCCGAAAAGATCGGCCCGTTCACCTACCTGTGGGCCCACAGCCCCGAAGCGGGCTGGGAAAGCATCCGGAACGGGGTCGCCGACGTCATCGTGGCCGAGCACGCCCCGCACATGATCGAGGAAGTGGAACCGGGCTGGAAGGACAATTTCTCGGTGCCCCTGGGCATCACGGGCGCTCAGGAATTCATCCCGCTGATGCTGACCCGCGTAAATGCCGGCCGGCTTGCGCTGGAAGACCTCGCCCGCTTCTGTTCCGAAAAGCCGTCGAAGATTTTCGGCCTCTATCCCCGAAAAGGAGCCATCCAGGTCGGTTCGGACGCCGATTTCACCATCGTGGACATGAATCGAAAAAAGACCCTGACCGCCCGCGACATGTACTCCAAGACCGGTTTTACCTCCTGGGAAGGTATGGAGGTCACCGGAATGCCGGTTTACACGATCGTACGGGGCAACGTGGTCATGAAATCCGGCGAGGTCCTGGTGGAGCCGGGATTTGGCGAATTCGTTCCCGGCATCAAATCGGCTCGATGACCGGGGAAGCATGATCAAACATGGCGTCGTCCATGAAGTTGCTTCAGGAGATTCCCGTGAACAGGCACGCAATCGGGTATTACGGGGAGCACTGGATTCGCGACCGTCTGCCTTTAATTTTCTTCAATACACGGTGCTAAAAATAATTGGGGAATGATGTTTGTGGTGGGCACGGCTTTTGGGGCTGTTGCCTAAATGGGGTCGAATCTTCGCCCCTACACCCGAACATAGAGATGAGGGCGAGTGGAGTTCCACAAGTTAACGGCCTACACAATCGTCATTCCCGCAATGCTTCTGGGCGGAAATCCGGCGTCTTTGCCCCGAAGGGGCTGTATAGCGTAGCCCAGGGTCAGCGCAAGCGCCACCCTGGGGAATTAGGTCGTAAAGAGATTCCTGCCCTGAAGGGGCTGCGTAATGGATGAACAGATTCTTTCATAATGTCCACTATGTAACCCCTTCAGGGTATCTTCAATTGTGTGCTGTGATCGGTCCCAGGGTGGCGCTCGCGCGACCCTGGGCTATGCTATGCAGCCCCTTCGGGGCAACGAATTAGGTGCTGCATTGTCTATTATTCTGAAAAAGAAGGCTTGATTCAGGTTTGTAAAGGCCCAGGCTAAAAATCTCATGGTTTTCAGTAGTAGTACCACACCCGTTTTGGGCAACAACGTCAAGAGCAGTGCTCACCCTTCGTCACCTTTTGTTTGAAAGATTAAATAGCGGCTTGGAGGTGCCGTGCCTTCAGGCTGTGGCCCGCGTCCGTGCCGATGGTTCGGCCCAGGGCGGTGGCCGTTTCTTCGGCGTCGGAGCGGCACGCGCTTGGCTGTTCGGTGAGGCAGATCTTTCCGGGGTAGATGGTGTAGTGCTTGCGGTACTGCACGGGGGTCAGGTTGGGCATGAGGACGTTGGCGCCGCACCGGAGGGCTTTTTGCCTGCCTTCGCCGTCGATGGAGCCGGTTGCGGTGGTGGCCGGCATGTGGACGTTGTGGGTAAGGATGCGGGTCAGGGCGGTCACGCGCAGCACCATGTCCAGGGTGCCGTTGGGCTTTCCGTGAAGAGGGGTGTCCGGGTGGGAGATGAAGGGGCCGAGGCCGATCATGTCCAGGTCCAGGTCCCTGAGTTTCAAAATATCGTCGGC
>LUZZ01000462.1 GCA_001603845.1 Syntrophobacterales bacterium Delta_01
CGTACCGGCCGGTGTTGACGTCGATGGCGGTGAGGGCCTCGGTGGTTTCAATGACGATGTATCCGCCCGATTTCAGCCAGATTTTCTTGCTGAGCGCCCTCTGGATCTCCATCTCGATGCCGTAGGCGTCGAAGATCGGCTCGTCGCCCTCGTAGAGTTCCACCGAATTTTGGAGAGAGGGTAAAAAGGTCTCGATAAAACTCAGGATTTTTCGGTATTCGGTCTCGGAGTCTATCACCAGGCGGTCCACTTCCCTGGTGAAAAGATCGCGGACCGCGCGCAGGGTAATGTCCAGTTCCTGGTAGACCAGAGAAGGCACGGGAGCGTTTTCGGCGCGCCTCTGGATGCTCTGCCACAGCCGCCCCACGAAATCCACCTCGGAGCGCAGCTTTTCCACGTCGGCCCCTTCGGCGGCGGTGCGCACGATAAAACCGCAATGCTCGGTCTTGATCTCGCACATGATCTCGCGAAGCCGCTTTCTTTCGGTCTCGTCTTCTATCCGGCGCGAGACGCCGATGTGGTCCATGGTGGGCATGAACACCAGGTTTCTTCCGGGCAGGGTGATATGAGTGGTGATCCGGGCCCCCTTGCTGCCGATGGGCTCCTTGGCCACCTGCACCAGGATGTCCTGGCCTTCCTGGAGCCGGTCCTCGATGGGGATGTTGTTGTAGATGCGGCGAAGGTCGAGGACTTCCTCGTATTCCTGCCCCTCTTCGGTCTCCCGGATGTCTTCCTGGTCTTCTTCTTCCTGGGCGGCGCACGCCGAAATCAACATGCGCTCGATGTCGCCCATCGCCTGATGAATATCGCTCACGTAGAGGAACGCCGCCTTGTCCAGGTCGATATCCACGAAAGCCGCCTGCATTCCGGGCAAAACGCGCACCACCCGCCCCTTGTAGATGTTGCCGGCGATACCGCGGTCGGAACTGCGCTCCACGTAGAGTTCCGCCACCTGCCCGTTTTCGACCAGGGCCACCCGCGTCTCGAAAGAATTGCTATTTACAATCAGCTCTGCGGACATCCTCTCTCCCATTGCGGCCGTTGAAACGGTACGCGGCTATCTTGCAGATTACGCATTCATTCAAGGCTTCCGCATCCTCACCCGCCAGGTGAAGCAAAACAGACATGGGCCTGAAACATAAAAAAGGCGTCTCAAAAAGCTCAAGCTCCAGGAAACTCTCGCCGTCTTTTCTCAAATCCAGCACAATCTCGCCGAGGGCGGCCCTGGCTTCGCCCTTTTTCGTTTTCTTGACGAGCACGTCGTCCCCGCATTGCGGATATGCGGCCGTTATCTTTTTTACCAGGAAAGGGCTGAGGCCGGAAACCCGGTACACGACCCGGGTGGGCTGGCCGGCGGCGGGGCGCTTTTCGATGCGGTCCACGCTGCTCACCCGCACAAACCCTCGGAACTCCCGGTTGAGCGACTCGCGAACCGCTTCGGGGTCCATCTTTTCGGTAAGCGTGAGGTAAGCGTCCGCGATGAGCGTTTCCATGCCCAGCGGCAGCGCCTCCCCGAAGGAAATTTTCACGTGTGGGTGGAACCCCTTGCTGAAAGCCGCCGGGAGTCCGGCCCGGCGCACCGCGCGCTCGAAGGCGGCCGCCATTTCGAGTTGCCCGAAAAATCTCGCCTGGTCCAATTTCGAATAGATCACCCGGTACAGAAAACCGGGCTCCTCCCGGCCCGTCTCATGTGTGCGGGGCGGCTCCGGCGCCGGCCCGAATTCCTCCGGCCGGGCTTCGTGGACCACGGGAGCCACCTTTTCGTGGTCGCACACCCCGCACCCCACGCACTCGCCGCAGCGGCAGTCGGGGGTGAATTTTTCTTCCAGCGCCCGCTGGTACTCGCGCCACAGGTAATCCCGCGACACCCCGGCCGACAGGTGGTCCCAGGGCAGCACCTCGGTGCGGGCGCGCTCCCGCTGCGCGTAAAACCCGGCATCGAGCCCCGTTTCGGCAAGCGCCCGGTACCACAGGGTTTCATCGAACCGGTCGGTCCATCCGTCAAACCTCGCCCCCAGCTCCCAGGCCCGCCGGAGGGCCGGCCCCAGCCGCCGGTCGCCCCGCGCGAAAACGGCCTCGAATACGGAATGGCCGGCCAGGTTCCACTTGAGCTTCATGCCCGGTTTTCTCAGCCGCTCCTTGAGGTCTTTCAAAATTCGCGCGACCTCTTCCTGCGGGATCTGGGACACCCACTGAAAGGGCGTTTGAGGTTTAGGGACGAACGTGGAGACGGAAACGTTTACGCTGGCCCGGGTCTTCTTGCCCTTGTCCCACACCCGGAGGCACAAATCGACCAGGGCGTCCCTGTCGGCTTCCGTTTCCCCGGGCAGGCCCGTCATGAAGTACAGTTTCAGCACCCGCCAGCCCAGCCCGAATGCGGCTTCGGCGGCCTCCAGGAGGTCTTCGTCGTAGATTTCCTTGTTGATCAGGTGGCGCAAACGCTCGCTCCCGGCTTCGGGGGCCAGGGTGAAGCCGGTTTTGCGGATCTTTCCGATCCGTTCCATGAGTTCCGGCGTGAGCGTTCCCACGCGCATCGACGGGAAGGAAACCGCCACTTTTTTGGGCTCCAGCTCGGCCGTCAGCGCCCCCAGCAGCTCCTGGATCCCGCAGTAATCGCCGGTGCTGAAAGAAAGCAGCGCCACATCCTCGAAACCGCTCCCGGCAAGCGCCCGCTTGGCGGCCTCGAATACAAGGCCCGGGCTGCGCTCCCTCACCGGCCGGTAGACAAAGCTCGCCTGGCAGAAACGGCACCCGCGGGTGCACCCCCGCGCAATCTCCAGGCCCAGCCGGTTGTGGACAATATCGATGAGCGGGACCAGCGGCTTCTCGGGAATGGGGCAGATGGCGTCCAGGTCCGGGACCAGCCGCTTCGTCACGCCGGTGTAGTCCGAAAACCGGGGCTCGACGGCCGTGACGGTGCCGTCTCCGCCATAGTGGACCTCAAAGAACGCCGGAACATAGATGCCGGGAATTTTGCGGATTTCCTGGAGAAAATCGATTCTCTGGCCGCTGCCGGACCGTTTCCACGCCCTGTGGGCGTCGACGATTTCGGGCAGCACCTCTTCCGCTTCGCCCAGGACGAAAAAATCGAAAAAATCCGCCAGCGGCTCCGGGTTGAACGCGCAGGGGCCGCCTCCGATCACGAACGGGTCGCTCTCCGATCGTTCCGCCGTATGGAACGGGACGCCGGCACGGTCGAGGACCGTGAGAATATTCGAGTAGCTGAGTTCATACTGGAGGCTGAACCCCAGGAAATCGAAATCCCGCAGGGGCTGCCCGCTCTCTATGCCCCTCATCGGCTCGCCATGGGCGCGGAGGCTCTCCTCGAAATCGGGCCACGGAGCATAGGCCCGGTCGGCCATCACCCCTTCGGACCCGTTGAGCTGATGGTAGAGCAGTTGCAGGCCCAGGTGGCTCATCCCGATTTCGTACACGTCGGGAAAGGCGAGCGCGAAGCGCACCGAAGCGGCTTCGAAGCTTTTACGGCAGGCGTTGAACTCCAGGCCGATGTAGCGGCCGGGTTTTTCTATCCCTTGCAGGTATTTATCGAGCATCGTGCACAAATATCCTTAAAACCGCGCGGAAGCGGAAACGATCCCATTACCTATCGCAAACGCGACCGGATACTTTCACCCGCCCGCGATTCTCAAACGTCGGAAAAAACCAATGGAAAAACGGGTTGTCCACGGTCCCGGCAGGTACGCAAACCAGGCGAACCGGCCAATTCTAAATCTTTATTTATACTTACCGGGGGTAAGCGGAGTCAACTGAAAAGGCGGGGAACCGGACCGGGGAGGCCGGGATTGCACGCATGCCAAAATGTCGAGCACCCGTCCGGAAGGGTTTTGCGTTTTTCGCGGCGGGGTGTGGGGCATTCCGTTGCGGATCGGGGAATTGCTTACCTCGCGTCCGCCTGCTGCCCGGCACGCCGGGCGGCGTGGTCGAACCCGTGGAAGAGGCCCGAACCGATTCGTTCTCTTCGGGAGTCCCGGAACCGGCGGTTCCGTTTCCTTGCCTCCCGGGCCTCTTCCACGAAATAATCGAGGATTTCGAGATCGGATGCCGCGAGCCTTACCGAGTTCTCCTTGCCGGCCATTCGGGACAACAGGGCCAGGATGCCGAACATGTAAACGCTGATGGTGGTGATCCTTCGCAGCAGGAATTCCAGGTCCGCCGCCCGGCCTCCGGAAATCTTTTTGCCGTGCACCAGGACCCCCAGCGCCATGAGCCTCCGGACGGTCCCGGCGCAGGCCCACGCCTCTTTGACGGCCTTGCGCATCGTGCGGTTTGCGAACGCCACCGGCCATTTCGGCCTCGAAACCGCCAGCCGCGCTAGCCCGGAAATCCGGGCCGC